>VBLN01000129.1:501-7023 GCA_005878685.1 Deltaproteobacteria bacterium
GCAGGAGCATTATCTAGCCCGAAGGGCGGGGAAAAAAAGAGCCTCTTATTCAATCATAGGGTTTCATTCTATTCCGTTCCCTTCAGCCTCTCTTAAGCGGCGCGTCATCTTTGAAAAGGCCGGATGCTTCGATGTCTCCTTCTATCAAGGCGGGGAAGACGTAGTTCTATGGGCGAAAATGTATCGGTTAGCAAACTTTCTCTGGATTCCTCAGTCGCTCGCTCAACGGCGAATGCAGCGGCGCCAGGTAAGCCACATGAAGGAAAGGCGTCTCGAGGCGGATCTCATGGCCTCCAATAAGCTTTGGACCCTATTCGCTGAAGAACCGGACCGACAGACAGATCTCCTTGTCACTTACGGCCGCATTTGGTCTCGGGAGGGACAGCGCTTGGTTAGAGGGGGGAAGCTTAAGTCAGCAAGAGAATGTTTCCGACGCTCGCATCGTTATTATCCCTTCTATATTCGCAATTATATCAGATGGATCAGATCCTATTTTCATCGTTCGGCAGAATGATTCTTTCTCAAAATCGCCACCATCACATCTCCAAGTCGGATTTGATCTATCATAAAGAAAAAAGGTTTGAGCGTTCGCCGGATCAGTTTGTTCCTGGGCCAGTTGATGCGCCGCAGCCAGAGAGGCCATCGATCACCCTTCTCTTCCAGCAGGTACTTCACGCTCCTCACAAAGTTAAAAGCGCCGGAACTAAAGCGGAGCTTGACGATGTCGAAACCCGTCGCATCGCAGAGAAACTTAAGGGCACTCGGGCTATAGGAGATCACGTGCCGCGGCGTGTCTAATGAATACCACTCCTTGCCAAAAAGCCAGAAGTTCAAGCTGCGGGTATTCGGCACAGTCACATAAACAAGCCCATCCGGCTTCAGAATTCTGCTGATCTCGCGCAAAGTTCCCTGTGGATCCGTAAGGTGCTCCAGCACGTGGCTGAGACGAATTGCATCGAAAAAGCTCTCCGGGAAGCTAGCCCCTTGAAGCTCGCCTTGGCATACGTTCACTCCCAAGGATTGAGCTTGGAGCGCTCCCGCGGGGCTTGGTTCGACCCCATAAACATTCCAGCCCAACTGTTTGAGCCGATACAAATACGATCCTCCGCCGCATCCGACGTCGAGAAATTTCCCTTCACCATGGTAACGGACAGCATTACGGGCCATCGCAAAAGAGAGGACAAAGGCCGCCGCCTTCTTTAACCCTCCATCCCTGCCTCTTCGAGCGTGCGGATAGCCGTAGTAGTTCTCCAAAACAAAACGTCGGAGACCACTGCGGTTCCTTTTTTCCAGCGACCTGGAGACGCGATACCTGCCATAATGCTCCGGATAGTAAGGAGCCAACTGCTCGGGGGTGAGCCACGGGTCAATAAAAAGAGCACGACAGCGGCGACAACCAAAGATCGTAAATCTTCCCGGAAGATCGTGCACCCGATCACGGCTCTCAAGGAGGCGAGTAGCCTCATCTCCATCACAGAGAGGACATCTCGCTATCACAAACAGTCCCGGATACAAATGAGCGCCGCTTAGAAAAACCCAAAGCTAACTCCTCTGCCGCTGCTAAAGTCGATAGGCACCCTCCAGGTCGTCAAAATAAACCCATAAAAGATGCCTAGGAAACCCTAGGTGAAAGTCCTGGTCTCGCTTTGAGGACAAATTGATAGGCGAACATTGTCTTCCAAATCCTGACCAACGAATAGTGAGCTTCATGGAACGGAATAAAAATCCCTCTCTCGGTCACAGGAAAAACCAGCTGGATCGGCAGCGGAGCCGCCGTAATCTCAATGATCTGGCATCCGACACCCTGCAACAGCGCTCGCGAGCTCCGCAGAGTGAAAAAACGCAAGTGACTCCTATCAAGGATACCTCTTTCCATGTAATCAAATCTCCCTATTAACAAGCTGAGACGGATGACGATGTTGGCGATGTTCGGCACCGACACAATCACGTGGCCAGTCTTCTTGAGGGCTGGAAGCGCACGTCGAACTACGGCGGTGGGATCACGTACGTGTTCCAGCACATCAGCAAACAAGACACAATCAAACTCCTTCCGGAATGGGAACTCAAAACGCTCAATATCGGCCTCATAGAACCGGTCGTAGTGAGGTTTGGCTGCTTCGGCCCAGGCTCCATGGTTTTCAACTCCGACGACACAGTGTCCATTCTGTTTCAAGATCCTCCCGAGATAACCTGTCGAGGTTCCGACGTCTAGGATACTGAGCGCGCGCTTTTCCTCCGACAGCATCTTAAGCACCCAGTAGTGGCTGCTGTACTTAAAGGGTTTGAACGTGTAGCCTTCCGCATCCATACCCGGCTGTTTCAGTCCACCTTTCTGTACCGGGAATTGAAAGACTCGAACTGCTTTGAGGCAACGAGAGACATTCGATGTAATAGATAACGCTCCAAGAGAATAAGAATATTCAGGCCATAGACCGTGCTCGCAACAAAGCTAGCGCTCGAGGCCTCCGCAAAATATCGAGTCGGGACTGAGACCTCCTTGATCCGAAACCCTAAATGAACCGCTTGCACGAGCATTTCCTGGTCAAAGACGAAATTATCCGAATTCAGCAGGAAGGGGACCTCCTCTAAAACCCGCCGGCTATAGGCACGGTAGCCGGTATGATACTCTGAGAGTTTCAACCCGAGGACCAGATTTTCTATTCCAGTGAGAAATCTGTTGCCCAGATACTTCCACCATGGCATGCCTTGCTCCAACACGTTCCGGTACAGGAATCTCGACCCTAAAACCACGTCGCTTTCCCCTCCTTCTATCGGAGCCACGAGCTCCGGCAACAAGCTTGGATCATATTGATAATCCGGATGGAGCATCACGACAATGTCGGCTCCTGCCTTCACGGCTTCTGTATAACAGGTCTTCTGGTTCGCCCCGTAACCGAAATTCCGCGCATGAACAAAGACCTCCAGCTTCAGCTCCTTGGCAATCTTCAATGTCTCATCAGTACTGCCGTCGTCCACCAAAATGACGTGATCCACCTTCTCCATGGGGATAGCGTCATAGGTAATCCTGAGCGTTTTGGCCGCATTGTAAGCGGGCATGACCACGATAACCTTTGGCCGTGCGAGGCTCTGATGTTGTGCCACCTCCGGTCTCCCTTCAACCGATCCTATAGATCACTAGCCGATCTTTTCGCCATCCTCGGAATTCCCTTTCCAGGGCGAGGCCGTAGAGCGCGGGGTCTTGCGCGATCCTAGGAAAACGCTCCTGCCACAGGCTCAAGTCCGTTGCGAGATAATCGGCTTTGCGCCCGCGAAGGTAGTCGATCAGGCTCGCCTCCCGCAAGTCGCTCAAGGAAACCGTCTCTGCCTGCGCGTAAAAGCTGATCCGGTCATCGAATACCAAAACTCTGAACTCTCCCGAACGCTTGAGCCCCTTGAGATACCTCCCGGCTTCGCGAACGTAGCCTTTTTCAGGCGAAACGGGCTTCAGGGTCTTCGGAATCGTAGCAGCAGCAAACAACACCACTCCCAGCGTCAGCAGAATTCGTGAAACTCTCGGAGAAAAAGATCCTTTGAAATAGCCCCAACACCATAGAATTCCCAAAGCCGTCCATCCCAAAGAGATCGGCACAACCTGCACCGTATATCTCCGCTTCACGTAAACCAGAGTGAATGCGACAACGTAGAAAAATACAAAGCTAAGAAGAAGAAAATCCTTTCGCTCCCAGAGCCTCTCGCGAAACACAAGGAACAACCCGATCAAAAGGAACGGCACATAAGAATAATGCAGCGCCTCAAAATAGGTGCCCACTGCGGGGAGAAGATCCATAGCCATCTTCTTGACATAAAGGACAGGGTGATTTTTAACGAAATCGAGGAAGACGAAAGATTCAAGGGCGGCATCGCTTTGTAACTCCCCCCCGTCCAGAAGATCGGCTCCTTTCAGACTAATGGCCAGGGTAACGCCCGCTTTGCGGCTGATCGCTCCCCAGTGGCCGGTCTCCAAGCTGAGATATGAGATATAGGGCAGGGCGAAAAGACAAAATCCCAGCAGCAGAAGCGCACAACGTTGAAAAAGCCGCGAAAGTCTGGGCTCCCTTTTGATCCACCATTGCAGGCCAAGAACGGCAGGCACAATGCCGAGAAATCCTATCGCCTCGGGCCGCACGAGATACGCAAAGCCCGCTATCAAGCCGCCGTAGAAAAAGCGGCTATTCAATCCCCGCTGCATCCCCTGATGAAACAAGACCAGAGCGATGGCTGAAAGGAAAACGAACGGGCTCTCGGTCCTCACATGGACCGAATACCTGGCGAGGTATGGACTGACAGCAGCGAGGAAGCAAGCCACCAGCGCTGTTCTCTCATCATAGACGTCACGGCAGAGGATATAGAGCGGAACCAGCAGGAGCACGCCGCCCAGCAAAGACCAGATCTGGCCCGAGAACTCCCAGTTACCTGTCAGCGGGTAGAGCAAGGCGATGAGCAGCGGATAGCCGGGAGGATAGACCGAGGACAAGCCGGCGGAAATCCTTCCGGCCAAAAAATCCTTGGCGGCGGCAATGTAATGCACCCCATCGGAGCTGATGCAGTAGTAGTGCCATAAAAGGTAGAGGCGCACCGTCGCGCTCAGTAAAATCGCTAACGCAAGAAGAGCGGATGCTTTCCTGAAATTCCCCAGATTAGAATCCATGCGCTTCGCCTCTTTCGCCGGCAGCCGACAGGACGGAGCGCCGATCTCTGCGCTGGCTCTCCTCCAGCACTTTCCGGATCCACCTCCTCTTTTCTTTCCGGTCGTGAAAAATCGATTCGAGATAGCACTTGAGGAAAAAATGTTTGTCGATCTTACGCACAAACCTCCCCAACGTTCGGTTCAGCTGCATCAGATTCTTGACCTTGCGCCTTGCGCTGAGCCTCCGGAAGCGACGAATTCCCTCCAGATCCAAGAGATAGAAAGATTCAGACTCACCCCCACGATCGGCTCGAACCAGGATATTAGCATCCTTGAGGTCATTGTGGTAAATATTAACTCGATGGAGTGACCGAAAGAGATTTGCAAGTCTCTTCAGAAAGCCTCGCCGCCGCCGAAATCCGTTGCCGCCTGCCAGAGCAAGCATTTCTTTACACCAATAGTCATCTGCCGTTACGGCCCCTGGAACCTCCTCGGAAAGGTAGAAACTCTTAGTCAACATTCCCCAAGAACGACATTCGGCGGCCGCAATGGGCTGTCCCGTGTGAAAGCCAGCGTGCAGCAAGGTCTCAGCACCGACCCAAGAGCGCAAAGCAGCCGACCGCCCAAACAATGAGCCTACTTGATACCGCCAGGAAAACACGTTGTAGCGCTTTACATAGACGCTTCTACTCTTGCCGCCGATCTCTATCGCCAGCCGGCCCACTTTGATTTTTCTCTCGTCCTTAATCACCTCGCAGGCAGGCGAAGATAGAAGAAAATCGGGGTCCGCCAACAAATCAAGCTCCGATTCTTTGCTAACTTCTTGGATGACCCAAAGCAAGCACGGGCTCTTTCTAAAAACGAGCGAATTAGGAAGGCTATCCACAGCGAGATTGCTCAGCTACTTCTAACAGATGGTTTTGAAGCGCATTAAAATGGCTTTTCCATGAATATCCTTCCGCCAGCCTTCTCGCTTGTTCCGAGATCCTCGGCCAAAAGGCAGGGCTTAACAGAGAAAGGACCTTTGTCTCGATCTCCAATGGATCATCAGGAAAGTCCAAAATCCCATGCTCCAATTCCTCCTTAACAACTTCGGCCGCGCCAACCGACCTGCTCACAAGAACGGGCAGTCCGGAGGCAAGGGCCTCCAAGACAACGTTGCCAAACGCCTCCTGCAGCGCCGGTAGGGCGAGCAAATCCGCGGCGCTGTAATAGTTCTCAACATCCTCTTGCAGGCCTGCAAATAAGACTTTTCCATTTGCCTCCCTTTGCGCCCAAGAAGCATAACGATTTTGTTGCGCGTCCTCTCCCACCACTAGGAGATAGACATCCGCCAAACGCGGCGAGGCCCACGCCTTTAAAAGACGATCCAGACCCTTTCTGCGAAATCCACTCCCGACGAACAGAACCACAGGGGCATCTGTGGGAATCCTCCATTGACTCCTGATCTTCTGCCGCGCCAGTGTGCGGTTGCGCGGGTGAAAGCGTTCGTGATCGACGCCGTTGTAGATTACTGAAATTCTTTCCTCGGGGACCTGATAGGTCGCCATGATCTCATGCCTCACTTGGCGAGACACTGCAAGGATTTTTCTAAAGTTCGACGGCTGATATTGACGCCTCTCAACCGCCAGGACGCTCCTGTGATAGACGCTGACTCGATGCCACACGCGGCCGGTGAACTTCCCTCCTTGTTCGATTTTCTGAAGAAAAACTTTGTGCGACCCGCCGCCGCTTCGTAGAACGTCCTGCCGGACCATCCTCCCAAATCCGACGGCGACATCGCAACGGTGAGAGCGGATCACCTTAGGAGCAAGAAAGGCAAAACTCAGCAGCCGCGCCGTCCTCCCAAGACCGAAGCTAGGAACCTTATGAACCTGCGTTCCTTCAGGAGGTGG
>VBLN01000130.1 GCA_005878685.1 Deltaproteobacteria bacterium
ATTATCGAGCATGCCGGAATGCGCATGACCGTCGCTCACCGACATGGCCTCGGTGGCAGCGATGAAGGGCTGACGTTCGACATCACGACCGCCGGCTCAGAGGACGAGGGAAAGAGAATCCTGCGCTTCGATTGCTTTTACAAAGAGCGTCATTATCACGTCGGCCACTCCGGCGGGATAGATGCGGCTCACAAAATGAAAGAGGAAGGCATCGAAGACCCGGTCCGCTGGACGTTGGAGCAGCTCAAGACTCGGTTTCCCGCAATGGTCAAACAAGCCGGATACGACGAAATTGCCGCCAAGATCGACCAGCAATCGATCGCCGATCAGCTCACCCGGTTAGAGCCGGAAATACTCGCCAAATACTAATCGACGTCGGGCTGCAGCCGCGAGTCGGCATAGGTAAAGATTCGATCCCAAAGACACGGGCCCGAACGTTATTGCCCAGAGCATGCATTTAGTTGCCGGACGCACCGCGCCGGAATACAACCGGCACAAAGGGCGGCAGGTTCGCGCTGGCGTGGTCAGCCTCCGGTAAAGTGGGCGCACAGCGGTTATAAAGGGATCCCGCCGCCGAACAGATAGAAGTCGCCATGCGAACAACTCGATCCAGGCTTCTGACATGGGCAATTTTTGGCACCGTTTTGAGCGCGATTCATTTGCCCGAACCGCTAGTCAACGCGCAAACACAAAAGATCAGAATCGCTTATTCGAGCCGGAGCAACACGGTGACGCCTTTTTACATCGCTTCCAGCAAAGGGTTTTTTCGCGAAGAAGGGCTGGAGGTAGAGCTCATTCAGGTCAGCCCGCGCCTCGGCGCAATGGCCGTGATGAACGGCGATGTCTCCTTTACGACGTCATTTACCAGCACGTTTCGTGGCGTTCTCCAGGGGCTTCCGCTCAAGCTCGTTTTGGTCGCGCTCAAAAAAGGAATTTATTACTTAGTGGTCCGCCCCGAAATCAAAGACGTCCAGGACCTGAAAGGGAAGAAACTCGGAGTGGCGACGGTCCGCGGAACCGATCAGCTGGTCGCCGAGGAAATGCTTCGCTCGAAAGGGTTCAATCCGGCCCTGTTGCAGCAGCTCGTTATCGGGGAGACGCCGCTGAGAGCGCAGGCTCTTGTCGCCGGGGTCGTTCAGGTTGTCTCATTATCACCCCCGCACGATATGCTGCTCAAAAATATGGGATACACTATTCTAGCCGGCCCGCCCGAGCTTGGCTTGCCGGCTTCGGGGCTCTTCACCTCGGATCGTTTTCTGAAAGAAAATCCGCAGGCGGTGAAGCGGACGCTGCGCGCGCTGATCAAGGCCAACCGGTTTATTGCGGAAAACCGCCAGGAGACCATCGTCGTGATGTTAAAATGGCTGCCGCAGTCGCCAGAGATCGCGGCTCGCTCGTACGATGTGGAGCTGAAAACCCTCACCCGAGACGGTCAAATGACCGACGCCGAGATGGAAAGCCTCATCGATAGATTGGGCGAAAAAAAACGGCCATTGGACGAAGTGAGAGACTTTAATCCCGTGCGCCAGGCGATCAAGGAATTGGACGCGAAGCAATAAGCCTGCCCGAGCTTCTCGGGCGTTTCCAGTCAAAGCGGGATTCTCTGCGAGTTACGGCTTGAAATAGTTCTTTACACGTCCTCAGCCCAGTCCCAGCACCTTGCGGAGCTTCCAGCGCATGTTGTCTTCGTGCCAGAACTGCGAGTAGCTCCGGTCGAGCCGATCGTCGACCCAGAGCGCCAGCGCCAAGGTCAACGCGAACCAGGCGATCAACCACGGATGCTCCCATAGCACCTGCAACGCGAGGCCAATCCACTGCGAGCTGAAGATGGTGTTCGCGAGATTCACCGCGACTTCCCAGCCTGTGGTCGTACCCTGCCGCGCGCTGCCGACGAAACCGCGGACCATGAAAAAGACGGTGAGGAGGACCGCATAGATGAAGAGCCGGTATGACCAGCGGCCGATGCGCTGCGTGGTCGCCGTGCGGTCGATGAGAGGCCCCAGCGGCCGATGATGGTCCCTAACGAGCGTGCGAATGGCGTCGGTCACCGCCGCCGGTTGGGACATTGAGATCACCTCGGGGTCGGACGGAATCGAGCCCGGCGCGTATCCCTCGGTGTTGCGCGCGATGCGCTCGAAAACGCTGCGGTGCACCTTCGGCGTGATGCCGTTCTCGGCGCAGAGCTGCTGAACGTTGCGCGGGAGCCACCGGTAAAAAACGCCGACGCCGGCTCGCGAGTCGTACAACTTGTCGTCTACGTCCGCGTGATACCGGTACATCTGCCGCTCAGCCGCAACAAAGCGGAGGTGGTGCGGCGCCGCCTCCGCCTTCGCCATGATCCAGTCGAGCGCGACGAGCGACATCCCTTGGCGCGGATAGCCGCCCCCGACGTTCGAGTGCACGCCCGCGAACCATACCTGCTCGATGCGCTGCGGGTCGGTGGTTATGGATTCATTCCACAGCACCGGCTTGAAGTTCTCGCGTTCTTCGTCGAGCGCGAGGGCGTGGCACGCGTGCGCGACCGAAGTGCTGAGAGTGCGGTCGGGAAACTTGTACGCGTAGATCACGCGGTTCACGAACTCCGCGGCGGCAATCGGCAGGCCGACGGCGTCGACCGTGTCCCATACTCCCATGAACTCGATGAGCTTGCCGTGTTTCTTTTCGTCCTCGAACTCGGGGATGGCCACGGAAAATTTTTGGCGCAGCTCGGCGAGCCGTTTTCCGTCCAGTTTTTGCGTCTTGTGAAAGAGGCGGGTCAGCCAGCTGTTGTAATGCTGCCGGTATTCCCGGTAGGCGGCTTCAACCCCGTCGTCGAACGCGGCGTTCGTGTCGTACTTCGAGAGGTCGAGCACGCCGCACGCGTGAATGAGGCCCGCAAGCGTCCTGACGGTGAACGCGCCACGGCTGAATCCAAACAGAAAGATCTTGTCTCCCGGCGCGTAGACGCGGGCCAGCTCGCCATACAGCTGCTTCACGTTGCGGCTCAGGCCCCAGCCGGTCGCGCCCGTCAGCAGACGGAACCATTTGACCGATTCCGTTCCCACGCCGTCGTGGTACAGCGCCACCTGCGGTGTCAGACCCGGCGTGAACCGGTGACCCGCCTGATCGACCGCTTCGTAGAGCTTGAAGACGTTCGTTCCACGACCTTTAATTGTGGTGTTGCCCGTCCCGTCGGCGCAGATCGCGATGTTCTTCATGTGAAACGATGGGAATTTTTCGTTCGGTGTATCGCCCTGGAATTCGAGGATTGCCCTGGTGTGCGAGCAATGTGACGGGATCGAACGACCCAGCCGAAGTTAACGGCTCGTAAAATAGGGCAGGTCTGTGACGGCTGTCAAGAAAAAAACTTTTCGCTAGAAACCTACCGCCTGGCCGTCGCGGCGCGGATCGCTGGCGGTGAAGTAGCCGCCGTCGAGCTTCCAGATCATCTGGCCGCAGCCGAACTGGTTGTAGTCGTCCACGGTCACGATGCGGTGCCCGCGGCGCTCGAGCTCCTGGAGCGAGGCCGCGGGGAAGCTGTCCTCCACGCTCACGTCCATGCCCTGCACGACGCGAAAGCGCGGGCCGTCGCAGGCCGCCTGCGGGCTCTGGCCGTAGTCGGCGATGCGCACCATCACCTGCGTGTGACCCTGCGGCTGCATGGTGCCGCCCATCACGCCGAAGCTCATCACCGGCCGGCCGCCTTTCGTGACAAAGCCTGGAATGATGGTCTGGTACGGGCGCTTGCCGGGCCCGACGCAGTTGGGGTGGCCCGGATCGAGCACGAAGGTGGCGCCGCGGTTTTGCAGCGAGACGCCGTCCACCACGATGCCCGAGCCGAAGCCCATGTAGTTCGACTGGATGAAGGAGACCATCATCCCGGAGGCGTCGGCCGCGGCGAGGTACACGGTGCCGCCTTTCGGCGGGTTGCCGTGGCCGAAATCCTGCGCGCGCTTCGGATCGATGAGCTTTGACCTCGACTTCAGGTATTCCTTGTCGAGCAGCGCCTGCGGCCGCACGTCCATGTGGTCGATGTCGGCCACGTAGCGCCAGGCGTCGGCGAAGGCGAGCTTCACCGCCTCGATCTGCAAGTGCAGGCTGTCGGCGCCGTCCACCGGGTGCGAGCTGAGGTCGAAGTTGCCGAGGATGCCGAGCGCGATCAGCGCCACGATCCCCTGGCCGTTGGGCGGGATTTCGTGCAGCGTGTAGCCGCGATAGTCTATCTCGAGCGGATTCACCCAGTCGGACCGGTGCGCCGCCAAGTCGGATGCGCGCAGCGCGCCGCCCTGTTTTTTCGCCGCCGCATCGAGCTTTGCGGCAAGCTCGCCGCGATAGAACGCCTTGCCCTTCGTGGCGGCGATCTTTTCAAGGGCCAAGGCATGTTTCTTGAACGCGAATTTTTCTCCGGCGCGCGGCGCGCGTCCTCCCGGCAGGAACGCCTGGGCGAAGCCGGGCTGGTCCTTCAGCTTGTCAACCTGGGCCTGCCACTGCCCCGCGATGGTCGGCGAGACGAGAAAGCCCTCGCGGCCGTAGCGGATCGCCTGCTCGAAGTGTTTGCTGAACGGCAGCTTGCCGAACTTGCCGTGCAGCTCGACCCAGGCCGATACGGTGCCCGGCACGGTGACCGCGTCCCAGCCGCGCTCCGGCATCGCCGCCTTGCCACGAAAGTATTCGGGCGTCCATGCGGCGGGCGAGCGCCCCGAGGCGTTCAGGCCGTGCAGCTTGCGCCCGTCCCAGACGAGCGCGTAAGCATCCGAGCCGATGCCGTTCGACACCGGCTCGACCAGCGACAGCGTGATCGCGGTGGCGAGGATCGCGTCCACGGCGTTGCCGCCGGCGGCGAGCATCTGCAGCCCCGCCTGCGCGGCCAGCGGTTGCGAGGTGGCGACGACGTTTTGCGCGAGCAGCGGCTTGCGCGGCCAGGCGTAGGGGTTGTTCCAGGAAAAGGGAATCATGGCACCGTCTCAAAGTTGAGCACGACTATATCCTGCGCGCATCGCGGCTTCCAGCCTTCGAGAGAAGAAATGCTACAATTCTCCTTGACGAGTCATCGGCGTGACCGACCCGGAGAAGCAGGAGCATTTCTACCGGGAGGTGTCGAATCTGCCGCGCAAGCCGTATCCGTCGGTCGAGGGCATCAAAAAAGTGATGGAGAGCTACGACTACCACGAGATGCGCAAATACAAACCGGAGGACTTCTACGACGACAGCTTCATCCGTGAGTTGGACCAGAGCAAGTTTATCGACAGGCTTTATAACTGAAGTGGCCGCCCATGGGAAAGCCCGTCACGCCGAGGCCGAGGAATGCGACTTTCCCGGACATCGTGATCTCCTGGCTAAAATCAACTCCGGACGGGGCTCGCCTTCTTCAGCGCGAGGAGCTTCGCATACCATTCGTCGCGCGCGCTTGAGCTGAATCGGAACCAGACTCGATACTGCGGAGTCTTGGGATCGTCGACCTTGACGACTAACCAGCGATGTTTGAGTCCACAGATGCTCTCGTCCACCTTCTCGACCGATCCAATCTCTCGAGGCGTGACGACCTTGGCATGCGGCCAATCGACGAGAGCGAGCCGGTTGTTTGTACCTTCGAATCCGACATAAGTATCGCCGAACCGGAATTCCCAGTCGGGCTTGAATCCGGGGGGCAGCAGCTTGGCGACCTTTTCCGCATCGGTGCTGCCGCGCATGAAGAATTTGTACGAGACCCAGATACCGATCGTAATGCCGCCGAAAACGACGAGGATGAGTAGCGTATCGACCATGTCAAAATGATACGAATTTGCTTTGGGGGGTTGGCCACTGAGCACTCAAAATTACCCCGACGACCCGGTGCGAGCCCGCGTTCCAGAGTCTCAAGCGGCCAACTCAGAAAACAGACTGGCCCCGTACCCCCATCTTTGGGGCAGACATATCCGATAGGGTGGCGTTATGTCAACTCGTTGTACTCGTTCACTCGTAGTCTCTCTCGCCTCAAGCCTCACGCCTATCGCCTTTTTCGATTCGTCGCCGCTCGCGGTTCAGGAAAGATCGTCAAGATTGTGGAGTCTGACCGCGCAGTTCTCCCCTTAGACTCAAATCCCCTGTTCAGTTCCTATTGCAAGAAAATCCCAAACTGTGAATTCATGGTGGCCCATACCACCTCTAGACAGCGGAGCCGATGTTGGGTAATGCTTTTAA
>VBLN01000489.1 GCA_005878685.1 Deltaproteobacteria bacterium
TCCCCAGTGAAAGCCGATCGCGACCGGCTGCTTTCCATCGGCAAGATCGAGCCTGCCGAGAGCGCGCTCGACCGCATCTTTGACCGCAGCGGCATCGATCTCGTCGTCCTCAAGCGGAAACTCCGGCACGACGACCGGCACGTTGCGCACCGGCACCGCCTCCAGCGGATCGATGAAGATCGTGCTGCCGCTCACCTGGATCGTGTATTGCGACGCGCCGATCACCGTGGCGCGGATTCTTGCGGCCGGCTCCAGGACAAGGATGCCCATTTGCTGAACCCGCTGTTTGACCTCCTTGGCGAGCAGCGCCCCCAGATCGCCATAGTCTCCCGCATGGCGGCCATAGATAAACTCTGAAACGCCGCCGGAGAAAGTGATCGCATCGATCTCTCCACGATAGGACAAGGGCGGTATACGCAAGAGCTTCTGCGTCTCCTCGGAGAGAGGCTTCAAGGCCATCACCTCGAACAACTTCTCTGCCATCAGCGACGCTATGGCCGGCAATTTTGCGCGGTCGATATAGCGACCCGCCTCCTCGAGCCGAGTCACCATGCCGCTTTCATCGAATACGACCAGCCGCGCGCCGACGTCAACCGCCGTCACCTCTCGCACCCTGCCGTTCACGCAGATGGCGATTTTGCTCGTGCCGCCGCCGATGTCGATGTTCATGCACACCCCGCCGGTTTTTCCCGACTGGGCGACCGCCCCGGAGCCGTAGGCGGCCATGGTGCTCTCGAGGCTGTCCCCGGCGCTGACGGCAACAAAGCGCCCGGCCTCCTGCGCGAACAGCTCGCCGATCGCTCGCGCGTTGCGGCGGCGCACCGCCACACCCGTCAGAATGAGCGCGCCGGTGTCGACGTCCTCGCGCTTGAGCGCCGCTTGCTCGTACTGGCGGTTGATGAATTTTCCCAGCGCTGCCACATCAATGGTTAAGTCGTCCAGGTAGGGAGTGAGAAGAATTTCGGACTCGTTGAGGATCGCGCGCCGCACGACGACGTAGCGCGTCCCCTCCTGCCTCATTTCTAGCCGAGAGAATACGAGATGGGATGTCGATGAGCCGATATCGACGCCGACGCTTGTGAGCTTGATCTCGTCTTCTTCGACGATGTGGCGCTCGGGCGCGGTAAAACCCCGTTGCGGTGCTGGCATGAACTTTCTGCGCGGAAGCTCTCAGTCAGGGTTTTTGGTAGAGCGAAGGTTCCATCCTGGAGGAGACTCCCTCCTTGTTCAGCGTCTCCTCGTGCTCCTTACGCAGGAAAGGATCTTCGTCATAATAGGGAATGGCGGTGCCGCCATCCTTGAGGTCGATCGCGCCGTAGTCGATATTCTGTTCCCCCGGCCGGCCCCGGCTACGCCCAGGAGCGTTGGGTCCGAACCAAGCGGTCAGGCGCAGCGGCTCCTTGCTGGCACCGAAATGCGCGTGGAACCAGTTGCCGCTCATAGGCGCGGCGCTGACCATGCCGACCGGCTCGTAGTCCTGACGCTTCACGAACTCGCCCTTCCCGTCTTTCCACGGCGTCTGGCCCAGAGTGGCGGGCCACGTATAGGTATAGCCTTTGCCCCCGAGACAGATCAGCACGGCAGCCGAGCCATGAGCGTGGGCTTTGGAGTAGCGTCCGTTTTGATGCTGGCCGATCCAGAGATAGAAGTTATTGCCGGTCATATGCGGCTCGATGCGCCGGTAGCCGGGTGAGCGCCTGTTATCCAAGGGCAGCTCACAGCTGATGATATCCGGAATGATGTTGGTCTGCCGCATAGCGAGCCCGCGCACCGGGTCCGGCTCAATCTCCTCCTTGGGTTTGTAGTAATCATCTGTAGGATCGAAGCGGTCCTTGAACGTGTACGGGCAGTCGAAGATAAAGTCGGTATTGTTATAGAGATCCATGGCGTTCGGCGCCGTCGTACCGGCAAGCAAGAGCGCGGGGCTCGAAGTGGCATTGACGATCCGGTGCCAGGCGTTGAGCGGGATCGAGAACAGAGATCCTCGCTGCCATTCGAAGGTTAGCTTCTTCCCATTTCCCTCTCCCCAGACCTCCGTAGTGCCGCGTCCCTCCACGACCAAATAGATCTCTTCAATCCCCAAAGCCCCTCTGTTCCTAATAGCTGAATAAAAGTCCCGCTTCCGCCCATCCGCTTCCACGGCTTGCGGGGCAGATCCTGTACTTTTCTTACGCCGATGTCCCGGTAGACGGGAATCCCCTGCTCTTCCATGAAGAGATCGTAGGGGCTCTTCGGCCTTGGAAACTTGCCATAGCCGGCTTTCGTCTTTTCATCCGTAGGCTCTTCCCATTTAGATTTCGCTAGATGATCCATGAGGCCTCCCTTTACGTGTCGTTACAATGAGGCGGGATGTTGAGTATATTCCATCCCATAACACTTAAACTCTAAAGAAGGAATTATCTAATAACTAGTTAGTTTGTCAAACTGTGGAGCTGCTAAGCTGAGGTGAAAATCAAAATCATTTTGGTCCGCAGCCGGCGAGAAGCTTCTAGCATCAGAGAATCACGCGGAGATGCCTGCCGACAGAGCTGATGATCCAGGCTCTCACCCAGTGCAAGGAAATCGCGCAGCCACCAAGGCCCTGGGTTTTCACAGAGCCCACCTATCGAAGCCGATGGAGAGCCTGCGAACTGAACAAAGCCTCGCTCAACTGACCTTCTCGAGATACTTCTTCTATTCCAGTACGTTACTCCAACTCCATGCCAATCTTTGGAATTGGCATTGTCATTGCTCTAGGCAATGAGCAAAGCGTTTTTAATCTTATAAAGTTTGTGAGTTCGGTATGACGACAGAGGGATCGCGATCATCCAAAGAGTCTGAGGAGGCTTGACATGAGCGTTGAAAAGAGATGGAGAGGTGTGGCTTTTTATGGCTCGGTAGCAGGAGCTTTAGCGTTGTTGGTAGCCACTGCTCTTGGACAATTAGTTGATAACAAACAAGCGCCCAGTACGGCGAAGGCAGGGATCAACAAGTCATTGGAGGAGGAGATCGGTGCCTGTCGGGGCGATATAATGACCCCCAATTCTTCCGTGTTCATCATCAATCGCGATCCGTTTCGTGCTATTCGTCGCGGACGCCAGCTCTTCCAGCGTAAGTTCACCGGGGCCCAGGGTCAGGGTCCGCGCGTAGGCGACGGCCAAGGAGATCTTGATTCGGTTAAAGAGATTGGCGCGGGCTTGGGCGACAGT
>VBLN01000096.1:0-2142 GCA_005878685.1 Deltaproteobacteria bacterium
ATCTTGTTCTCGTTCGCAAACCTCAGAATGTCACTTACCGAATGGCGGCCGTCTTGGGTTGATTCCACGCGGACGATAACGTCAGGCAACGCCCTATAGGCGCCGTAGGCAAGCGTGTGCTGGTAGTTGATTTTGTCTATGGGGTTGGTAGAGACGAAGCGGGGACCGACGATCTCTTTGAGCTTGGAAACGATCTCGTCCAAAGAAAGCATGAGTTAGCAAGAAAAGAATTTTGGGTTTTTAGTGGCGAGTTTTAAGTTTCTTCAACTCAAAATTCATCATTCAAAACTCAACACTTTTCTTAAAGCTGGAGGTGACTTCCCCCAGTGACTAGAATGTGGCTCCCAGTGAGCATATCAGTCTCATCGCTGGCGAGAAAGGCGATGGTTCCGGCGATATCTTCGGGATAGAGATGTTTTTGCAGCGGTCTGCTACGGCGAACCCTCTCTCTAAACTCTTCCGGCATGATGGCTGACGCGTCGGTCAGCGTGAGAGCCGGAGTGACGACATTGACTGTGATCCCCAAAGGTCCAAGCTCGATGGCCATCGTATTCGCCATCGTCTCGAGCGCGGCCTTGGCCGCCGCATGAGCACCGAGCCTTGGCAACGGCTGCTGCGCCACGCGGCTGCTCACGACGATAATCTTGCCCTTCCTTTTCTCGCTCATCGAAGGCACAAAGACCTTGGTTAAGTTGTGGAGGGCCGCCAGCTCGTCTTCTAACGCTTTTTTTAACCCGTCCCAGGAGAGCTGGTGGATGAGGTTAACTTCGAAGGGAAAATAGGCATTGCTCATGAGCACGTCTATCCCGCCAAACTTTTCTTGCACCGCTTGCCCCATCTTTTCGACCGCTTTTAGCTGCGGCGAGAACTTTCAAAGCGCCGTCGCGATTCTGAAGATAGTTGATGATGACCGTAGCGCCCGCTTTGGCGACTCGCTTGGCGGCAGCCGCTCCAATGCCTCGGCTCGCCCCTGTAATTAAGATGACCTTGCCGCTTAGGGGCTTTTGGTTCTCCGGCATGGCTTGTTTTATATTGCCGCGGCGTCTTCCACTGCGCCTTTTTCGTACCTCGCAGCGTTTTCCTTAAAGGAGAGAAACTTCATGCGGACATAGGGAGAGCTATAGCCGTTTAAGATGCGCTCGATCCGCCCTGGTTTACTGTAGAATGACTGGAGGGCCCAAGCGGTGAGCTCGCCCACCTGTTTGCGCGTGAGATACTTTGTCGGCATGACCGAGTGCTCTATATCCCAGAGGCTCAAGTCTTTGACCTCGACGAGATTTTCCTTGACGGCTCTCTTATGAATGGGAGAGCCGGGAATGGGGTTGAGGAGCTGGACCATGATAATGTCTGGATCGATTTCATCCACCGCCCGGGCGCGCTGGCGGATCTTGGCCTCGTCGTCCTCCCAGAAGCCGTTCAGATAGGTACTAATGGTGGAGATGTCGTTCTGGCGCAGATACCGGATCAGTTCTTTCAGCTCCTTCACGCCGACCTTCATGGGCCCCTTGCGCGCTTCGGCGATCTCCTCGTCCGTGCCGCCGTCAATGCCGATCAGCACCTGGTACATGCCGACCTTGCGCAGCCGCGGGATAAGATCGGCATCGCGGATGAAGTTCTGCGCTCGTCCCAAGCAGAACCAGCTAACGTCGAGATTCTTCTTTTCAAGCTCTGTCACCAAATCCATCATTTTTTGACGATCGGAGTTGAAGTCATCGTCCATAAAGGTGAGGGCCTTGATGCCGTACTTTTTGTTCAGCAGCTCCATTTCATCGGCGACCTGTTTGCCTCCACGCGTTCGATGGGAAGTAAAGTCGCGCGGGTTGCGCGCGTCCACAAGCCACCATTCATAACAGAAGTGGCACGCACCCTCGCAGCCCCTCGAGGTCAAAGCCTCATTGTAGTGTGGAATAACCGAATAGCCGTAGTAGCGGTCCATGGGGAAAAGATCATAAGCCGGCATGGGCAGCTCATCGAGACTAGTCGTGAGCGGTCGCCGAGGAGTGAGGACAATTTTGTTATTTTTGTGGTAGTAGAGCCCTGTGATCTCCTGGAAGTTGGGCGCAGGTTTTTTCAGCTCTTCGAGTAGTTCGCATATTGTTTGTTTATAGTTATTAAATACGTTGATCAGCACGAAGTCGATTT
>VBLN01000096.1:2405-8879 GCA_005878685.1 Deltaproteobacteria bacterium
TTTCTTCTCTCGAATGAAAGCAGCGAGCTGAGCATACAAAGGGTTAGAGGCTAAATGTCGCTCTCCCCAGGCGGCCCAATTCCCCATCGGAGGGGTGATAAAAAGAAGTTTCATTGTCTCCCCCAGATTAAGCTAAATACCTGAAATATTTCTAATTAAACTATTTAATTCCGAACTACTTGTCAAGGATATTGATTAAGGAATATTGATCAATGCCGCACGAACGTCTACAATAAGGTGTGCTGCGAAACATATTGACAACACCCTTAGCCTTCTGGTAGGGGTAAACGCGATCGCTTGGGATCAACAGAGATAGGAGGGCAAGCGTATGGCTAATGAGAACGTGGCTCAGGAAGAAGCCCTACTAGACGTAAGAGTAGCCGAGGCTTCGCGCCTGTACAAGTTCTACCTTAACCAAGAGAAAAAGATCTTGGGTACAACCGCTGTGGTTCTATTTCTTACAACCTGGGAGTTGGTCGGAAATACCTTGCAACTGATCAATCCCATGTTCATGAGCGCCCCTTCGCTGATCTGGAAGGCTGCGGTGCAGCTCTTCGGCTCAGGCGAAATCTGGAATGACCTCTATGTGAGTGGTGTCGAATTCGGCTGGGGATATTTCCTCTCGGTCATCGTCGGAGTCCCCTTCGGCATCGCCATAGGCTGGTATAAAAAGATGGCCTATACCTTTGATCCTTTCATCAATGCTATGAATGCCACACCACGTGTGGCGCTTCTGCCCTTGATCATCATCTGGCTCGGCATCGGCATCCTCTCCAAAGTCGGTATCATCTTTCTGGGCGCGGTTTTTCCTCTAATGATCAATACGCGGGACGGGGTCAAAACGACGCCGCTCAATCTGCTCAACGCGGCCAAAAGCTTCGGCGCTTCGGAATGGCAGATTTTTATGAGCATCGTGCTTCCTTCCACAGTGCCGTTTATCCTGACGGGGTTAAGGCTGGCGGTCGGACGGGCTTTAATCGGAGTGCTCGTGGGCGAGCTCTATGCGGCTACGGCAGGAATTGGTTTTATGATTACGGTGGCAAGCGCGACCTTCCAAACGGATAAAGTCTTTGTTGGCATCTTGATTTTTGCCATCACGGGAATGGTCGCTACGGATTTGCTAGATAGGTGCGAAAGACGCTTCGATAAGTGGCGTCCTAAAGTCGGGGCAGCTTAGTAACTTCTCGTTCTCGTCAGCTGGTTTCAAGAGGTGGCTTTTCCGCCTGAGGCGGAGGCCACCTCTTTTTTTCTGCCCATCTAAAGTCTTGATGTTTGGTTTCCCAAGAACTATCCCTCAGAGCTAAAAGCTTAGTTGCTTTCCTTTCCTGGGTTCTATACGATTTCTCGGATTGCGCTTGGGTCTCCGTGCTAGGAGAAAGTAGGATGAGAAGGTTGCCGGGTTACGTATTGTTCATCTCTTTACTTCTCCTCTTATTTTTCGGTCAGGCGATTTCACTCTACACGGACTGGCTCTGGTTTCAGGAACTTGGCTTTACTCAGGTCTTTACCACCATCCTCACCTTTAAATTGTCCTGGCTTTGCTCGTGGGCGGGCTTTTTTCTCTGCTCGTCTATTTTAATGTCAAGCTGGCTGCGCACGCGCCTCGGAGCGTTCGTTTTCTAGTTCAGGACCAAGTCATTGAACTACCGAGTACAGAAATTATCGATCCACTTGTTCAGGCTCTCATTCTCCCCGCAGCTCTCGTCCTCGGAGTCTTCGCCGCGCCGCATGCCGCCGGGCAGTGGGAGGCTTTCCTCCTCTTTGTGAACGGCGTTCCGTTTGGACTTGCGGATCCTCTCTTTGGTCATGACCTAGGCTTTTATGTTTTTCGTCTTCCGGCTCTGGCTACCTTATACGGCTGGCTTAGCTTCGCTCTTGGGCTCACCCTATTAGCGACGGCCGTTACCTATTTTCTCTATCGAGGAAGCTCAATGGGGGTCTGGCTTTGTTTTCCCGGCAATCTTGCTAAGAACAATGTCCCAGACTTTTCCAACAGCCGGACAGAGTCAGCAGAGCCTAGGTCGAGAGGCCATGACCGGCTCATTTGCGCTGCCGTTGAAGAGCGCGGCGTTGTTGCCTGCTGAGTTGACTGCCGGGCTGAACTGGTGGTGGGGGCTGCAGGGCAATGTTTTGTTCGACGACGACCATCCTGCGGTTTAAGCGATTCTCAATAACCTTTGCGGCCGGGCCATTAAAGGTGATTTCATTAGCGTGGAAGATGCTTAACACCGCGTTTTGAAGCTCAGAATCGTCCTC
This sequence comes from Deltaproteobacteria bacterium, assembly GCA_005878685.1. GTDB lineage: Bacteria > Desulfobacterota > Binatia > UBA9968 > UBA9968 > DP-36. The sequence continues at coordinate 4,662 of VBLN01000096.1, forward strand.
TAAGCGTCTCACAGCCGGAAAGTGCGGGGTCTGGCTTTGCTTTCTCGACAATCTTGCGAAGAACAATGTCGCAAGCTCTTCCGAGAGCACGGCATGGTCGGGTCGAGCCGAAGGTGGGAAGGGATCGGCCCCGTCGAAAACCGTGGTTGAAGAAATTTGCCCCTATGGTGTATCTTGTTGCTTAAAGATGGAATCGGCAAATAAGAAGCCCGATTTGCGTGAGATGCCGGCTTACGGGATAAACGAAGCCGCCCACTACCTTGGCATTCCAAAGGCTACGCTTAGGTCGTGGGTATTGGGCCGCCCCTATCTAACGGCAACTGGCAGACGATTTTTTAAGCCCATTATTGACCTGCCGGACAGGGAGCAACGCCTTTTGTCCTTTGTGAATCTGGTTGAAGCCCACGTGCTTGACGCAATTAGGCGGGCGCACGGCGTTGCCCTCTGGCGAGTGAGGAAGGCCCTTGAATATTTGAAGAAGGAATTGGCTTCCAAACATCCTCTGGCAGAGCAGGAATTTGTAACGGACAGAGTGGACCTGTTCGTCGAAATGTTTGGACAGTTGGTCAACATTTCTCGCGAAGGGCAACTGGTCATCAAAGATCTCATAAAGGCACACCTCAAGCGAGTCGAGCGGGATACATCCGGGTTACCGATAAGACTCTATCCCTTCACCAGGGAACGCAAGGCCGATGAGCCCAAGATCATCGTCATTGACCCGCAAATTTCCTTCGGGCGGCCCGTGCTGGCAGGCACCGGCATCGCGACCACGATCATCGCCCAGCGCTACAAAGCGGGCGAGTCGATAGAAGAGCTGGCGGAGGATTATGGCCGCTCAAGGTCCGAAATCGAAGAGGCGATCCGCTGCGAGCTCTGGCTCGACGCCGCCTAGTCCTGCCCTGGTCTTCTTCGTTGACCGCTCGTTGGGCCAAAAGATAATCGCAGAAAAACTTCGCCAGAGCGGCGTTCAAGTGCAAATCCACGACGCCCATTTTCCCCACAGCGCCCCAGATGAAGACTGGATATCGGAGGTTGGAAGACAAGGTTGGGTTGTCCTGACCAAGGATGACAGAATCCGTTATCGGCCTGCTGCCCTCGATGCCTATCGCAGACACAAGGTCCGCGTGTTCATCTTTGGTAGCGGGGAAATGAAAGCGCAAGAGATGGCCGAAGCGTTCGTAAGGGCTCTGCGAAAAATCTCTCGGTTTGCTCTTAAGAAGCCAGCGCCTTTCTTTGCAAGAATCACGAGAAGTGGGGTTGTCTCAATTCTGTCTTGATGCTTAGCAGTTCAGCGACATTGCTTACGTTGTCGAGCCGACGGCCGCCGCTCGATTTCCACCTGCCGAAGCCAGCATGCCTCTGATGCGGAGCGTGTAGTCTCCGAAGGGGGCCGAGCTCATGACTTCCAGAGTTCTGGGTCTTTGAAGGTCGATTCTGATTTTCTCGAGGAGCCGTCCTGGTCGCGCCGACATCACCAGCACGTAATCCGAGAGAAAGACGGCTTCTTGAATATTATGGGTAACAAACAAGACGGTCTTTTTTCGCTCCTCCCATATTCTTATCAGCTCAAGGTCCAGCTCGTCGCGCGTCATTGCGTCCAGCGCGCCAAAAGGTTCGTCCATGAAGAGGATCTGCGGGTCCGTGACGAGCGCCCGACAGAGGGAGACTCTCTGCTGCATCCCGCCCGAAAGCTCATAGGGATACATCTCCTCGAAGCCTGTTAGCCCCACGATCCGAACCAGCGAGCGGGCCCTCTCTAGGTAGGGTTCCCGCTCAAGCTTGGCAAATTCCACAGGCAGCATGATGTTGCCCAATACCGTCTTCCACTTGAGAAGCACGGGAGACTGAAAGACCATGCCGACATTTTCTAGAGGTTCGTCCACTTGTCCGTTGTTTACGCGGACGACGCCTGAGCTGCCGGGAAGGAGGCCCGTAATGATCTTAAGCAGCGTGCTTTTCCCACAACCGCTGGGTCCCACGAGGGAGACAAAGCTGCCTTCGTCGATGTCGAAAGAGATCTGGTCGAGCGCGTGGATCGACCTTAAGCCGCTTCTAAAAAACTTTTCGACATCGCGGACAATGATAAGAGGCGGCACTCGGAAGTCCTAAGTTGGATTCTCTACTTCTTGATAAATTGGTTGGTGTAGACTTCTTCTAGCGCGACTTTCCTCCCTCCATCGAAAAACTCATTGGTAATTTGGACGGTCTTTCCCATGACCTCAGGCCTCATGTAGCCGAAGCCGGAATCGAGCGACTCGCGCGGAATGAAGACCTCCTCGACCGCATTCTTGAGCTGTATTCGGGTGAGCTCTTTGTCCAGCTCGGGCTTTTGCTTGAGCAACATTTGCAGCACCTCGTCCTGATGATCGCGGCTGTATCTTAAGCCCTCCATCGTCCCCTCCACATAGGCGCGAACGATTTCCGGCCTTCGCTTGACGTCCTCGTCCTTGACGATCAGGGCGCTGCCGTACATGTCGAGGCCATTTTCTCTCATGTAAACGCGTTTCAGCTTCACCCCTTGCTTTGCGGCTGCTATTTCCGTCACCTCATCGTTTGAGGCACGGTACATCACGATGAAATCGACTTTCTTGGCGACCAGGGCCCCTGGTTGCATGGCGGCTGCGGTTTCATTGACCTTCATCGACTTGCAATCGATGTTATTGATCTTGCAAAAGGCCGGCATCAGATACCATTGCGCCTGCCCCGGGCTGATGGCCCACGATTTTCCCTCCAGATCCTTTAAGTTCTTTATGTTCGTGTCGTCGCGCCAAAGAATGGTCGCTGGCACATGTCCCAACTGGGCCACAATGACAACAGGAGTCCCGCGCGAGCGCGCCACAATAGCGGTGGTAATATCAGCAAAGCCGAAGTCTGCAATCCCGGCGCCCACCGCGCGGACCGTGTCGGCCGAACCCGTGCCAGGCTGTATCGAAGCCGTTATCCCGCGCTTGGAGTAGAAGCCCTTTTCTTGGGCCACAAACCAAGGAGCGTGCTTGCCTCCAATGATGAAATCCAATCGGATGGTTACAGGTTTGTCGCTCTTTTCAGCGGCCTTTACCAAGGTAGCCGAAACCGCAGCCGCCAGTATCGCGACGAGTGGGAAAAGCAAGGCAGTGATCCAGCGCTGAAAAGCCAGCCGCAAATTCGCAGTCATTGGTCTCCTCCTTTAGTATTTTTCGCGCAGCGAGATCAGAAAGAGCCTTCCAGTTGCCGCACCTCGGAACTCCATGGCGCTATTTTTCTCTGCAACGCATCCACCGCCATGAAGAGACCGAGGGAGAGAAGCGCCAGGATTAATAGGATGACAAGCGCGAAGGCGGTGTCCAGGCTGTAGTTGGCTTGTAGGATGAGGTATCCAAGTCCCTGGTTGGCGGCGACAAATTCAGCGACAATCGCTCCCGTTACCGAGAGCACCAGTGCGACCTTGATTCCGGCGAACATGTAGGGCAGGGAGTTGGGAAGTCGGATCTTCTTAAAGACATCCCATTGAGAGGCCCGGCTGATGCGCGCCAGATCGAGCAGCTCGGGCTCGACCTCCTTCAACCCTACGACTGTATTGACGACGATAGGAAAGAACGCGACGAGAAAAGCGATCGCCATTTTGGAGAGGAGTCCGTAGCCGATCCAGATCACCATCAAAGGAGCGAGCGCGCTTTTAGGCATCGCATAGAGGATCACAATGAGTGGATAGAGTGTATTCTGCAGATGGCGCGAATAGACGACGCCGACAGCGAAGCCGACTCCTAGAATAAAGGAGAGGCTAAAGCCGCCCACGGCTTCGAGAAAGGTAATCCACGCATGATTGCCGAGAATGAAGAATTTGTTCACAAAGGCCTCATAGAGACTTCTTGGAGGGGGAAGAATGAAGGCCGGAACGCGGATGATCTCCACGAGGATCTCCCACAAGATGAGGAGCGCGGCGAAGAAGATGATAGGTTCGGCGAGGTTTTTAGCAGAAAATCTCAATTTCTCAGCTCTCGGCAGGAGACGTTAGAAGAAAGCGGAGAGCGTGTCAAGGAAGGGTGGGTCTTAGAGCGGAAGGTATTTATTCAACCGACGTCGAGGAGATTTGATTCTCTGTCTCAAAGTACTGACTCGGCGCGTGCGTGGCTTTTGGGAAGCTCCTGTGTTGGATGTCTCCATCGCTTCGGTGCAGACTCCTCGACCTAACAGTTCCGATTACAGGCGACGGTTCAATTGCAAATCTGAGATCTCCCA
>VBLN01000097.1:0-6217 GCA_005878685.1 Deltaproteobacteria bacterium
CATCGCGTCTTTGCTTGGAGGGTTGTCAGTCTTGCTGGCCACGGCGGGTCCTGCCGGGGCCGACGTGATCACGGATTGGAACCAGAAGGCCCTGCCGATCGTCACCAAGTACAGCCTCGGCGCGCCGGCCTACCGCGACTTGGCGATCATGCATCTCGCAATGTACCAGTGCGTGAACTCGATCGAGCCGCGCTACGAGCCGTACAAGACTAAGCTCGACGCGCCAGCGGTGGCCTCTAAGGAGGCGGCGGCCGCGCTGTCCGCCGCGGTTGTCCTGTCGAGACTGCATCCTGATGATGGGGCGAAGATCGACGCCGAGCTGAAGCAATACCTCGCGCAGATCCCGGACGGCCCCGCCAAGGAAGAGGGCGTCGCGCTCGGACAAAAGGTCGCGGACGGCCTCTTGACCCTACGCGCCAACGACGGCTCGAACGAGCCCGACGGCTATCGTCCTCGGACGACCGCCGGGCGCTACGTCGCGACCGCGCCGGTTGTGGCCTCTATGTGGGGCAAGGTCACGCCCTTTGCCATGAAGAGCGGATCGCAGTTCCGTCCGGGACCGCCGATCGACTTGAAGAGCCGCGAGTGGGCGGACGACTACAACGAGATCAAGGCAGTTGGAGGAAAAAACAGCACGACGCGCACCGCTTTGCAAACAGAGACGGGACGCCTTTGGCTCTATACTGGCCCCAGCACGTTCATGCCGCTGGCCATGCAGCTCGCGCAGGCCAAGGGGCTTGGCGTGAACGAGAACGCCCGGCTGTTCGCCTTGCTCGCTATGGCTACGGCCGATGCGATGGTGGCTGTGTTCGACGCCAAATACCACTACGAGTTCTGGCGGCCCATCACCGCCATCCGCAATGGGGATATGGACGACAATCCGCAAACGGAGCGCGACGCCACCTGGGATTCGCTCGGGCCCGCGCCGATGCATCCGGAATATCCCTGCGCCCACTGCATCGTGGCCGGCGCGGCCGGCACGGTGATGCAGGCCTTCTTCGGCACCGGGACGCTGCCCGAGTTCTCGCTGACGACGCCGGCTGCGCCCGGCGTCACGCACCGCTGGACGCGTCTGGAGGACTACATCGCGGAGCCGTCAAACGGCAGGATCTGGTCGGGGATTCATTACCGTTTCTCGACTAAGATCGGCACTGAGATGGGCCGGAAGATTGCGGAATACACAGTGCAAAACTATCTCAAGCCTGCCGTTCAATCCGCGACAGCCCGATAATCCATTCCGATGTGCGCGGTGCAATCGAGGCAGAGAGGCAATAACCTGGATTTGTAAATCCGGTCATATCTTTCCTTCGTCTTACAAAAAGCCCGGACTGGGTTCTCCCAGCCAGGCTTTTTCACATGACGATCTTGCTGCGGCTTGAGTAGAAAAATCGAGATGCAAACGGCACGACTGACATAGGAGTTATTAGTGGACATTCCAGAATCGTTAGGATAAAAGGGCTCAGGTCAACGGCTTGACTATGCAGGCGGAATCCATAAGAAGGAGGATAGCCAGGGTGAATAGCGTTATCTTTCGGAACCGTTACTTGGTGTTCCTGGCCTCGCTCTTGGTCTTTGACAAATGAAGGAGGCCAGCACACCCACTAAATCGGTCGAGATTTACCTTCCCTCGGCGATCGTTCGCGGGTCGCTCGTCACCCGGCACGACCGGCTCAGCAATTACTTGAACCTGATATCGGAAGACAACGTTTCTTCACTTGTGGAAGCGAGTGTCCGGGACTTGAACGGCAACCCTTTGCCGGTCAGCTCCAGCGACTTCACCATTTACACAAGCGAAATATTGCTGGCGGCGGACTTGTCCCCGATGGTCGGATTCAGACATTCGCCCTTGGATCACCAACGTTTGCAAAAGGAGCCAACGGCTGTGCTGCTCGGCATCGGGCCGTTCTGGGTTCGCGGGACCGCACATCTCATGCCGGGGGCGGAGCTGCCCAGACTGGCTTTGTTAAAGCAGAATTTTATTCCTGTAACGGACGCGACTGTGCTCAACCAGCCGGAAAGTGAACCGTGTACCATTTTAGTTAATCGTAGCAAGATCGGTTGGCTCGTCGGCGGCCAGCCGAAGTAGTTCGCGCCGAGGAGACAATTGCCAACACAGGATTCGTAAATCCGGTCACATCTCTGACTCGTTCTACAGTCGCCCGGACTGGTTTCTCCAGCCGGTTTTTAACCTTGACGCCTGGTAACTAGTTCGAATAACCTCGGTACAACTGCTGAAGCGTTAAAGGGAATCCGTAACAGAAGAGAAACCTCCGGCTCAGGCACAATCCCAAATCGTTGAAGGTGATATGCTGAGCTACGACGTTTTCGAATGGGGCAAGCCGCTTAAGAAGGCGGAGCGTGAGACCCCGAAGCCGAAGGGCACCGAGGTCCTGCTTAGGCTCAAGTACTGCGGCGTGTGCCACAGCGACGTGCACATCCGGGACGGCTACTTCGAACTAGGCGGCGGCAAGCGTTTGCACATGAGCGAGCGCGGCATGAACCCACCCGTGACTCTGGGCCATGAGCCCTACGGCACAATTACCGCTGCGGGCCCCGAAGCAGGCGATGTGCCGATCGGAGCCGATCGCCTCGTCTACCCGTGGACGGGCTGCGGCAACTGCGTGCGCTGCCGCAATGACATGGACAATTATTGTATGGCGCCGCGCTGTATCGGGATTCAGCGTGCTGGCGGCTATGCCGATCATCTCATTGTCCCGCACCCGCGGTATCTGATCGACGCGAGCGGCATCGATCCGGTTTGGGCGGCGACGTTGTCCTGCTCGGGACTGTCCACGTATGCCGCCGTGTCGAAGCTAAATCCAATCCCGGGCGACGAGTGGGTGGCAGTGATCGGCGCGGGCGGGCTCGGACTGACGGCTATCGGGATGTTGCGGGCAGCGGGACACGAGCGAATCGTCGCGGTGGACATCGAGGCGGCGAAGCTGAGCGCGGCAGGAAAGGCGGGCGCGGCTGCGACCCTCGATGGCCGCGAGGCTGAGGCCGCGAAAAAGCTCCGGCAGATCGGCGGGGGTTCGCTCTATGGAGCGGTGGATCTGGTGGGCACCACCGAGACGGCGACACTTGGCCTCGGCGCTCTACGCAAGGGCGGCCGGCTGATTTTGGTCGGCCTGTACGGCGGCGAGATCCCGGTGTCGGTGGTGGCGACGATTCAACGCGCGCTAACCATCCAGGGTTCCCATCTTGGCACCGTAGGGGAATTGAAAACGGTCGTGGCACTCGCGCGCGACGGGAAGCTCCGGCCCGTCCCGATCGAGCAGCGGCCGCTGGCGGAGTTGAGCCGCACGCTCGACGAGCTGAAGGCGGGGGTCATCTCCGGCCGGGTAGTCGTGGAGATATAGCGGAGCGGCGACCAAGCTGAGAGTTGCCGTTTGAGCAAAAAAGTTGAACAATGAAAAGGTCGGGAAGGGAGGCGTCTTTATGAGCAAGTTCCGCATTGAGCCGCACGGGCGACTTCAGGAATGGGTCGCGGACGAAAAGGGATACTTTAAAGATGAGGGGTTGGACTACGAGTTTGTCAGCTCCTATGCTGCGGGGTCGTCCGGTTATGCTCTCGTGCAATCTAGCGAGACGGCCGCGCCGGAAGTAAAGCGAGGCGCCTTCGAGAATATGGAGCGGGGACGCGCGGCCAACGTCAGTTGCGCGTGCCACTGGGCGGTCAACATGGCCTCCTCGGCTGGACATGGCCGAATGTGGGGACACGCCTACTCGGTGACGCCCTCGGCCATAGTCGTCGCTCCGGAGTCTTCCATCAGGAAGCCCGGCGACCTAGCCAACGTCGAGGTGGGTGTGGGCTTTCACTCCGGCAGCCACTTCTCGGCTCTCCAAGCACTGGAAAAGATCCTTAAACCCGATGAGATCAAGCTACGCTTTATCGGCCAGCCGCGGGACCGCTTGGCCGCGCTGCTCGATCGCAGGGTCGAAGCGGCCAACGTGTTCGGGGCGCCGCTGTACGTGGTCGAGCAGCACGGGTTCCGAAAAGTTCTCGATACGACCTTCATGATCGGATTCCTGTTGCACTCGGACGCGAACGTCGAGGATGTCAAGCGCTACTTCAGGGCGATGCAGCGAGCGCAACGAGACATCGATCTGGAGCCGGAGCGCTACAAGCATTACTTTCTCAAAGAGTTGCCGGAGAAGTACTACGCGATCATCGACGTCAGCGGCTTTGGGCCGGGAGAGCGACTGGTGTTCGAGCCCTACACGCCGGAAATGTTCGAGCAGACGCACCGGTGGATGGAAGAGTGGCGGCTCTTCCCGGAAGGGAAGAATGGCACTGCCGACTACGCGCGCGCGGTCTCCGTTGATAGCGATGCTCCCGCCACGCGCCGACCCTAGCAGCAGGCATTGACACGTTGACCACAAGACCGGACTCGTGAATCCGGTCCCATCATCGATCCGTCTTACCCCGTACTCGCGCGACTCCGAGGATGAATGATCCGTCCTTTCAAAAGCACGCCGAGTAGTTAGGCGTACTCAAATGATCGGAAGGTTTCTGCCTCTTGTCGGCGCTCTGCTCCTCTTGGGGGTCGTTTGTTGGCGGCCATGGTTGCAACGGCGCCGGTACGGGAGCACCGGAGTCTGGCTCTTCCGATCCGGGCACTGGCAACAGAACGTACGCGACGCCCTGGGCGTGGTGCTGCTTGTTTGCCTCGTCGGTCAGGCCATCGTCGCGGCGGGGTGGTCCGAAGGACTTTCCTCTCTCGCTGTCATCGACCAGTTGACAACCAAGCCTTGGCAAGTAGCTGGGACCGTGTTGTTGTTCGGCGGCATAGGGTTCCTCGTAATGGCTCAACTGGACCTCGGAGCTTCGTGGCGGATAGGAATCGAGGAAGGAACGAGCCCGGGCCTCGTGACGACCGGGCTCTACCGCTTCTGCCGCAACCCGATTTTTCTCGCTATCCTGATCACTCTGACCGGCTACACGCTGCTGCTACCGACTCGTCTTTCGCTCGCCCTATTGCTTGGGACATTCCTTGGGGTTCGGCAGCAGGTTCTGGTGGAGGAGGCCTACCTCTTGCGTAGTTATGGAGATAGCTACCGGGAATATGCCCGCCGCGTGGGGCGCTTTCTCCCGGGGATAGGGAGGCTCCAAGATCCTGAAAGCTGAAGTCTTTCTTGACAGATTACCCCCAGAGTACTAAGTAACGGCCATCTAATCACGGTCAAGGTTGATACTAGCGGTTGCGCGAGTTGAGACCCCAACCAAAACCTTGTGAAGGAGGTGAATATGAAAAGACTTAAGGATTTTGCTTCGGTCGTCGTCTTCGGCGTCGTATGCATAGGGGCCGGATTCATCTGGGCCCAGACCGGTGCTCATATAATGGTCACACCGGACGAGCTTAAGTGGGTTGATGTTCCGTCACTGCCCCCTGGCGCAAAGCTTGCCGTCATTGAAGGGCCGCTGACTGAGGCGGTGCCATTTACGTTTCGCCTAAAATTTCCCGCCAACTACCAGGTGCCGGCACACTGGCATCTGGCGGTCGAGCGGGTTACCGTGATCTCGGGGACCGTGAACATGGGCATGGGAGACAAGCTGGATCGGCAAAAGACGAAAGCCTTAGGTCCTGGAAGTATCTCAATCATACAGCCCAAGACCAATCACTTCGTCTGGACTAAAGAGGAAACCGTCGTTCAGCTCAACGGGGTGGGTCCCTGGGGCATCACCTACGTCAACGCCGCCGACGACCCGAGAAAGAAATAACGGTTTCCGGCCAGCCCAGCGGTCGAGAGGCAGGGCAGCAAAAGGCAGTGCACGCCTCAGCTTGGATAGTTAGATCTCAAAGTAATAAGGAGGAGACGATGAATACCTTTATTTGTCGAGTTGGATGCGCCGCCGCCTTCACCCTGTTTATGACGGCTGCGGTCGCGCAAAGTGAGCCGCTGAAGGCGGAACGGTTGACCCCCGATGAACTGAAGTGGAGTACGAGCGGGACGGGGAACCAGCAAGCAATATTTGCAGGCGACCCCCAGAAGGCCGGGATGTATGCCTATCGCACGAGGTTTCCGGCAAATTTCAGGAACCAGCCGCATTTTCACCCCGATGAGCGGATCGTGACCATCATCTCGGGCACTTTGTATGTGGGCTACGGCGAGCAGTTCGATGAGAGCAAGATGAAGGTGCTGCCCGCCGGCAGCATTTTCACCGAGCCGGCGAAGCAACCGCATTTCGTCTGGGCGAAGGACGGGGAAGTCATCA
>VBLN01000097.1:6255-8531 GCA_005878685.1 Deltaproteobacteria bacterium
TGTCAAGAGGTCGACGATGAAAGCTTCTCTGCCGGTTCTTCCCACCTCGGTTGTGGGGAGCCATGCGAAGATGGGCTGGTGGTATCTCGTGCGCCAGGAAGCGGAGTCGGGAAAGATGGGATCCAGGGACGTGGCCGAAGCGCTGGATACGGCGGTGGACATCGCGATTCTCGACCAAGAGCGCGCCGGAGTGGACGTGATCACCGATGGCGAGATGCGCCGCTTCGGCTCCTTCTATCGGACCTATCTCAGGCGGATCCAGGGAATCCGGATGCAGCCGGCGGAGAAGACCTTGGCGGGTCCGGGCTATCATACGCGCGAGATCTACGAGGTCATGGGCAAGATCAGCGCCCCTGGAGGGCTGGGGATCGTGGAGGAGTTCGCATACCTGAAGGAGCACACCGCGAAACCAACGAAGGTGACATGCACCGGTCCGACGACCTTTGCCGCGGGGACAACTATCACCGCAGGCTACAAGGATCAGAAGGAACTCGCCTGGGATTTTGTCGCTATCGTCAACAAAGAGCTTGAATTGGCGGCCATTTTCAACGCGACCGTCGAGGGCGTGAACGCCAAGCTCGCCATGCACATCTGCTTCGGCAATCACCACGGGCGCCCGCTGGTGAAGCGCACCTTTCGGAAGCTCTTTCCCGGCGTTCTCGACGCCAAGGCGGATCAGTTCGTTCTGGAATTCGCCAATCGGGAGATGGCCGAGATCGATTTCTGGAAGGAGGTGGGGCGCCGAAAGGAGCTCGGCGCCGGCCTGATCGATCAGAAATCGTTTTATGTCGAGACGCCGGAGGACGTTGCCGAGCGCATCCGCGTCGCGCTCAAGTATGTGCCGGCGGAAAAACTCTGGATCAATCCCGATTGCGGCTTCAACCCGACGCCGCGCTGGATCGCTCTCCCAAAGCTCAAGGCCATGGTCGAGGGAACAAAGATCGTCCGGCGCGAGCTGGGGCATGGAGTTTGAGGTAGGGGTACGGGTTTACATTCGCCCGCACTAGGCTCCCCCATATTGATATATTTATTTCAGCTTCGGACTGTTAGCGCTTCGTCGCTTTCTGTAGCCCTTGTTGAAGCGCGCGCGGAGCTAGTTTGATTTGCCGGTGTTTACGAATTGTTTCTATAAAGCGCTGCAGAAGCGCTGATTCATTTTGCTGCCGCCAGGCGAGCGCGATCTCAAACAAGGGCGGCGTCGGCACTAGCCTGCGGAAGGTGACGTCTGAATGGGCATAATGGCCTCCAAAGGGAAGCAGTGTAATACCGAGCCCGGCAGCAACGAGTGCGAGAACCGTTAAAGTATGGCTCGCTTCGTGGCGGACATTAAGGGTAATACCTTCACGCTGGCAGAGGCTGATAACATAGTCGTAGAAAGCGGGACTACTATCTCGTTTAAACAAGATATAAGGTTCGCTGGCCAAGTCGCTAAAGCGTATTTGCGCCATCGCAGACAATTTGTTGCTTTTGGGTAATGCGACGACCAAAGGGTGTCTCACCACGAGTTCGGTCCTCAATGCGCCGCTGTCAAATGGGCGGAGAAGAAAGCCGACATCGATTCGACCAGCATGCAGGGCTGACAACTCTTCCGGCATATTCAGATAATGCATGTCAAGATGTACATCGGGACACCGTTCACAAAATTTTCCCACCATGCTCGGAAGAGCGGTGAAATCTGACCAGGGAAGCCACCCGATGGATAGACGGCCTACCTCTCCCCTCTGGGCGCGTTTTACTCTCGCAACGGCTTGATCCGCGTGGGCCAGGGTAGCGCGCGCTTCCTGCAAGAAGATGCGGCCCGAATGGGTCAATTCCACGCGCCGCTTCGTCCGATGTAGCAATTTGGTTCCTAGTTCAGTTTCGAGTTGGCGGATCTGTTGACTCAAAGGCGGCTGGCTAATATGAACCTTATTGGCCGCTCTGCCGAAATGAAGCTCTTCGGCGACGGCGACAAAATACTTTAAATGACGAAGCTCCACGAATCGCCGATTTATATCAAATATATATTATTCTCAAGTGAAAAATATATTAGACATAATGGTTGACCTACCTGTATTCTACGGTGCTTTTTATTTCTTGCACCATGGCGTTACGAAATCGTCCCAAAATGATTCGTCAGGGCGTGTGCAACCGGCCACGGCGATGGACCGGCGGCACGGACAATTATGCAGCTGCGAAACCATCGACTCATGTCCTACCACGGTCTTCCTAACTGGCCTCCCGTCTGGACCTGGATAGGCGGAGAAGAAAATAAATACCCACGAGGCGAAGTCGGC
>VBLN01000098.1 GCA_005878685.1 Deltaproteobacteria bacterium
AAACTCAATGGAAGATTTTGTATTGGCTAACCTTGATAACAACGCAACCTCAGATCAAATGTTTCGAGCTTTGGCAGGGAAGCTCTCTCTAGGACTAGATGGCTATCTTCAGTCTGAGATTCTCATGCGGCCTCCTTGGGTACCAATCCGGATGAACCGTGAGGAAAGAGTCGTTTGCCGAACACGTGAGCGCTCGGAGCTTCTCTTCTCCACCGGCGACAAGCGGGTTGCACGCAGCCTCTATTGGAACTATGAATGGGCACCCGTCCACGACACACGCGTTGGCCCAAGCGCCTGTACAGCAACTCTTTTCTCTAAAGAGTACTTCAGTAGCCTCGGTTTTGCCGAGACAGCGTGGCTAAAATTCTGTGGTCTGCGATTGTTCTTAGTCGCGACGAAGATTACCGGGACTTCTCGGGAAAGAGGTTCTTTGGCTCGCTGCCTTTGAGAGCGGCGCAATGATCGTGGCTTTGACCGGGACTGACGGGCTCTGGCATTGCTTTCTCGGCAATCTTGATGCCAGAAGCATCCGGGTCGCGTGTTGAGTCCTGAATCCGGACTATCATTTCCCAACATTTTGCCTTGGTAGCCAGAATCCGATATATGCTTGGCATCTACGGAGGTGCCGATGAGTAGCGCGGGATTATTGCAGGTCATTAAGAAAAGACGGAGCGTCAGGGTTTACAAGACCGGAAAAGTCACCGACAAGCAGCTCGAGACGATCCTGGAAGCGGCCCGCTGGGCGCCGTCAGGCGCCAACACGCAGCCCTGGGAGTTCGTCGTGACCCGAGACCGCGAGAAGATGAAGCGCACGCGCGAGATCTTCTACAACGAGTGGAAGCAGCGCAAGCTCGAGGACCCGGTCAACTACAAGGGACTTACCAAGTATTACGTCGGAGATGCCGCTGTCCTGGTCTTGGTCTGCGGCGATCCAAGGACGATGAAAGTTTATCTCACCACGCGCCGGCCCGGAGATCGGGAGAAGCTCTTTCAGGCGAGCGTCGCAAGCGCGGTCGAGCAGATGATGCTGGCGGCGGCGAGCATGGGGTTGGGGACGGTCTGGGTATCAGTCAGAGAAGAGATCGAGCCGGAGCTAAGAGAGCTCTTCAAAGTGCCGCAGCCCATTCGCCTGCTCTGGGTGGTGCCCATCGGCCACGCCCGCTTCTGGCCTGGGGCCAAACCGCGCAGAAAAGTGTCCGATTTTACCCATCAAGAGTCCTACGAGCCCAAGAAACTTCGCAGCGAGTCGTTGATCCGCGCCTGGCCAAAAGGGTAAAAAGAAGGCGTGGGGCATCAGGCAACAGGCATTAGCAACAGGGAAAAGACGTGATCGTGGTGGGGAGAAAAAACGTGAGCGTGCTCGTGCCGGCTGCGCTGTCAACGAGCCGTAGCGTACAGGCGCTTTGGGTTTTCGCTGGCGATCTTTCGCTTCGACTCGGGCGGGATATCTTCCCGCATGAGGAACTGCTTGACGGCCGTTGCCATGTCGGTGATGCCCTCGTGGGGAAAGTCGGAGGCCCAGAGCAGGCAATGGTCTCCCAAGAGCTCAAGGTCCCTCCGCGTGGTCAGCTCCTCGCCGCATTGAAAGTAGATCTGCCCTCGGGCGATCAGCTATGAAGGCGGCTCCATCTCCTTCATCCGCGGCTCCATCTTGCTGATCAGATAGGGCGCCCAGCCGCAGCCGGCTTCGAGAAAAGCGATCCGCAGATTGGGCAGCCGAGCCAGAACACCCGAGAACATGAGATTGGTGAATTGGCGCATCTGCGGCCAGACGTGGGCGAGCGTGGCCGCCTCATCTTTCCACATGAAGATATCGTTGTTGCGCAGCGAGTTTTGTGAGTGCACGGCGAGCATGCAACCGAGGCGGTGCGCTTCCTCATAGAGAGGGTGAAACTCCGGATGACCGAGCGGTCGGGGAAGTCCGTCTGCCGGCAAGATGCCTCCGACCATGCCATAGTCCTTGACTACCCGTTGGATCTCCGCCACTGCGGCCTTGACGTCCTGGAGCGGAAGGAGCGCCATCCCTTTCAGTCTCGGTTCATGTCGGAGAAAGCGGTCGTAGAGGTAATCGTTGTAGGCGCGGGAGAGATCGACGGCGAACTCCGCAATCCCGACCTGGCCGATGTGCATAAAGCGAGTAGGGTAGAGAACGGCGGCCTCGAGGTTGCCGCTCTCGAGCGCGGACCGCCAGTCCTCTAATGTGGGAACCAAGAACGAGTCTTTGGGGCTTCCCAACGCTTGGCGGTGCCAGCCGTGGTGCGGCAGCAGCGGAAAATAGAGCAGGGCTTCGCGCCGCTTCCTGTAACTCTCCGGCAGATACTCAAAGACGTCGCTTTCTACTTCACGCACGTGCCCGTCGGCATCGAACATCTTCCACGCGTTCATCGTCGCCTCCGAAAATCTGCTCTCTTTCTTCTAGTTCGTTCGGAGAGGGAAATCAAACCGCGACAACGCAACGATGAATCATGAAAGATGAAACATTCCCGCCTTTCTTTCCGTTTTCATCGTTCCGCTTTTCATCCTTCGAATAGTCGCCCTTGCTCGAAGACCGTGCTCTTGCGTAATATGGCCACTCAGGGGGTGTCCCATGGCGAAAAACGGCTTTAAAGTGATGGATTCGGACATGCATGTCGTGGAGCCGCCGGACCTCTGGCAGCGTTACATCGATCCTGAGTTCAAAGCGCGTGCGCCGATCGGGCTGACCCGTCATATTCGAGACCTGGGCGTTCAGGTCGAGGGAAGAATCCTGCCCAAGCCCGCGCCGGTCTCAACCCCAGCTTTAGCAAAACTGCGCAGAGAGATCATCGAAGAAAAATATAGCGACGTCGTCGCGCGCAATTTCGACGGAATCTCACAGGTGCGAGCCATGGACAAAGAAGGGCTCGATGTCGCCGTCCTCTTTCCCAGCAGGGCGCTGGCTGTCTTGGCGATCGACCACATGGAGCCGGAGCTTGCGGCGGCCATCGCCCGCGCCTACAACAACTGGCTGCATGAGCTTTGCCAAGCCGCTCCCAAGCGCATGTACGGCGCCGCGCTGGTGGCCCCCCACGATGTCGCGAGCGCGGTCAGGGAAACACAGCGCACGGTAAGAGAGTTGGGCTTCAAGGGGATTCTCATGCGGCCCAACCACGTCAATGGCCGCAAGTGGAGCGATCCCTATTATGATCCGCTGTGGGACGAGTGCCAGCGCTTAGGCGCGCCTGTCGGCTTCCATGAAGCCGGCAGGGTGTTCCTGCCCCAGCCCGCGTTGGAACAGTTCATACCCACCTTCACCATGTTCAATACCTTGTCGTTTCCGATGGCCAATATGCTCGCTTGCGCCGACATGATTTACGGCGGGGTCATGGAGCGCTTTCCAAAGCTGAGGGTCGCTTTCTTGGAAGGGAACTGTTCGTGGCTGCCGTGGCTGCTCTGGCGCATGGGGGAGTACATGGAGCTCACCGGCAAAGCGGACCATCCGGAACTCAAGCTCGAACCGATCGAATATTTTCAGCGCCAGTGCTTTGGCGCCGTCGAGTGTGATGAGATCACGGCCAAGAATCTTCCTGACTTCGGGCTGGAGGACAATATTGTCTTCTCCACGGATTACCCGCACCTGGACGTCAAGTATCCGAAATCGGTGGAGACTTTTTTAAAACTTCCCTTCAAGGAAGAGACGAAACGGAAGTATCTGTGGGACAACTGCGCCCGGCTCTACGGCTTTTAGCAGCCTGCTGAAAAAGGCCCATCTACTTCGTTTGCACTTGACCCGCTCGCTCCAACGTACCGCAAAAAGTACACGCCTCCACTCGCGGATTCTTCGCGCGCCTCGTATCTGGGACCTTTTTGATCAGGCTGGAAGAAAAGTTTTTCTAGAGCCGCCGGCTCCTACTTCTCCCAGAGCTTTTTAAAGAAGCCCTCGCGCTCCAGCTCGGCGACCAAGCGCATGTCCATGAGGTCGTCCAACTTTAGTTGTCGCGCTTTCGGCTCCTTCTCGGCCACGCTCGCGAGGAGCGTGGCGACTCCCTCCTTGCTCACGTAGGGAACGGCATCCAGAACCTCGCGAAACTGGTTGTAGGTATCCTCCAGGATCTCCGGCTCTTTCACTCGGGTATATTTTTGTAGCACCTTCATGCCAATCTGCCGGTTAGTTTTGAAGAGATAAATGGCCTCGGCGTAGGCGCGCACCACCCTTCGCGTGGCGTCCTCATTAGCCTTGATGTAAGACCGGGTGGAGGCGATGGTCGTCGAAGGAAATTCAGGGCCGTCGGTTGCAAGGTTAACAAGTTCGACGAGCGAAGCCTTCTTGGCCCGGCTGTTTGTGGGCGGAGAGAGCACGCCGGCATCGATCTGGCCGGCCAGGAGCGCAGTGAGAATATTGGGAACCTCCAGCAGAGGAAGGAGAGTGTAGTCACCAGGGCTCAGTCCCGCCTTGGCGAGGACGTGGAGGGTGGCCGTATGGGTCGAAGAGCCGACGCGGGTGATGCCGATCTTCTTGCCTCTAAGATCAGATACTCTTTTGATCTCAGGCCGAGCCATCAGTGAAAAGACAAAGCGGTTCACGCCCGCGGCGACCATGACGACATCCGCCCCGCTGAGCACGGCTTGAATGGTGGTCAGCGCGTCGGCGGTCGAAAAATGGATTTCGCCTGCCAGCATCGACTGGATAGCCCTGGAGGTAGACGGGATGTGGATCAGCTCCGCTTCCAGTCCATTCTTTTTGAAGAGACCTTCCTCGTAAGTCACCCAAAGCCCGCTCATCGCGCCGCTGACCGCTCCCCAGTTCACCCGGATCTTCGTCTGGGCCCAAGAGAACGGAGACGCAGCGATCACCATGAAAAAGATCACCGCGGACAACATTCGCGATCTCATACTTTCCGCCCGGTTCGCCTTCTTTGGGACGTACTGATTCTATCAGCTCGACTGACGCGGGAGCATATATCTGCAATGGCAGCTATGGCAAGCTGCGGCCAGGCCGTGATAGGTTCCGGACGAACACGTTTCACGGACACGAGCACGGATCATGAAAATGTCCATAAGGAGCCGCGATGAAGAAGATCATTTTCTGGGCGGTCGTTCTTCAGATTGTCCTGGTTAGCCAGGCAGGATTCGCCGCGGAGAAACTTCGCGCCGCAAGTGGCGGCTTTGGCACCGCCATCAACGTCATCGTCCCGGCGGCCTATCACCAAGGCGTGTTCAAGAAATACGGGCTCGATGTCGAGTATATAGCGCTGGCGAGCGGGACCCTGGGGATGCAGACTCTGCTGGCGAATGAGATCCAGGTGCTTTTCACCACCGGCGCGCTGCCCGTGACTTCGAACCTGCAAGGCGGCGACGTCACGATCATCGCGGGCGGCATCAACTTTTTTCCCTTCAAGTTGATCGTCCGTCCCGAGATCAAGGCCGCCGAGGATCTGCGAGGAAAAACGGTCGCCATCAGCCAGTTTGGCTCCGCATCGGACTTTGCGGCGGTTGCGGCCCTGGAAAGGGCGGGCGTGAATCCCAAACAGACGACCTTGATGCAGCTGGGAGCGAATGCGAGCCGGCTGGCGGCTTTGACCGGCGGCGCCGTTCAGGCGACGGTTTTTAGCGAGCCCTTCGCCACTGTGGCGGTTAAAAAATTCGGCATGAGAGAGATCTTGGATCTGGCCGACAGCGGAATTCCCTTCCCGCAGAATTGCTTCATGGTGCGGAGGAGCTATTTGGAGCAGAACCGGGTCAAGGTGGTCAACTTCATAAAGGGAGTCATCGACGGACTCTATGTCCTGAAAAGGCAAAAGGCCGCGACCCTTCCGGTGCTCAAAAGATATTTGCGCATCGACGACGATGAGACGGCGGCGATTGGGTATGATTATTACTTGGTGAAACATGGGGATGGCATCTTAACCCTCCCGGACCGGAAGGGTATCGAGTTCGTCATCACGGAGGTAGCCAAGACCAACCCCAAAGCCAAAGGCCAAACGCCGGAGTCGTTGAAGCTTCTAGACCCGAGCGTTTTGGACGAGATTAAAAAGAGCGGATTTGTGGAGAAAGTCAAGCGGTAGGGACGACGTGATCGTGTTCGTGTACGTGCTCGTGAACGGTGAGCGCGGGGAGTTGTGAAATCTGTTGAAGAACTCGATGTCTTCAAGCTAGCACACCAGCTAGCAATGGAGATCTACCGTCTC
>VBLN01000115.1 GCA_005878685.1 Deltaproteobacteria bacterium
TTACGCCAACGCCGGCCAGATCTTGCAGAGGTACGGCAGCCAGCATGCCCAGGTGGCGCCGGCAACGATCTTCCCGTGCCGGGATGGCCATGCCTACGTGTACGTCAGCCGCGCCCATTGGAAAGAGTTACTGGCAGTTTGGCAGGACCACCCCGACGATTTCGACTCTCCCGAGTGGCTGGACAATACGTTTCGGCGAAAAAGAGCGGCTGTCATCAATCGGGAGTTCGCGCAGTTTACCTCGCGCCACACCCAACAAGGTCTCACAGATCTCCTGCAGGCGCATGGCATCCCCTGCACGCCGGTCAATCGTCCCAAGGACTTTCTCGAAGACGCGCACGTGCTTTTCCGGAACTTCCTGCTCCCCGTAGGTTACCCCGGACATGGAGCGCTGCGACAGCCGGGCGCGCCTTACCTGATCCATGGACTAAGGCCGCCGCTCGAACCGGCCCCGGTCTTGGGAGAGGAACAGGAGGATCTTTCGACCAACGAATTCCAAATGGAGAAAGAACAGCTTCGCCGCGCAAGCAATCAGCGGGCGGGTGACGGCGGCTTGCCGCTTCAGGGGCTCCGGATCTTGAGCTTCGATAAGGTACTGGCCGGGCCCTATGGAATGACTCTGCTGGCGGAGTTGGGGGCAGAAGTGATCAAGGTGGAATCGCGCCGCGGCGGTCTCGATCCGTTCAGGTTTTTCGGCACCGGCGAGGATGTGAATCTCTCGCCGCGCTTTCTCGAATTCAACCGGAACAAGCGCTCCGTCACCATAGATCTGAAGCATCCTCGAGGCCCTGAGCTGATCAAGGAGCTGGTCAGGCGCTGCGATGCGATCATAGACAACTGCTACGAGCACTTGGTCAAAATCAAGGAAGATATCATTTGTTTGAGGATGCCGGGTCTCGGCGGCACCGGTCCAAAGAGTCACTACGCCACCGTGGGACCAAACATCAACGCCTTCACCGGCTTTACCTATCTTTGGAACCATCGCGAGCACGCCGACCCGCCTGTCGGCTCACAGACGGTCTTTCCCGATTATGTATCGGGGGTGCTGGCGGCCACGCTCATCACAGCGGCGAGCCTCCATCGGGAGCGCACCGGGAAAGGCGTCAGCATCGATCTATCTCAAGCCGAGGCGGCCGCTTTTATGATCGGGGCGAGCTTGATGGAGGCAGTAACCACGGACAATGAGCTGAAGCCTGTGGGAAACTCCTGGCCTTTCTCGGCGCCGCATGGTTGTTATCCGTGTAAGGGGGACGACCGCTGGTGCGTGATCGCCGTCGAGAGCGATGAGCAATGGCGGGCTTTGGCTCGCGTAATAAACAAACCGGAGCTGGCGCGAGACGAGCGCTTCGGCACATTCAACGCGCGCAAAGAGCGCTCCTCCGAGATCGATCCATTACTGAGCGCGTGGACCAAAGAGAAAGACTGCGATGAGATCTTGGAGAAATTGCAACGGGCGGGGGTTCCCTGCGGGGTGGTACAGAACGGCGCTGATCTCGTCTCGGACGAGCACTTGAAGGCGAGGGGTTTCCTCGTCGAGCAAAGCAACGAGCGGATCGGCCAGATTGTGTTGCCCGGCTTTCCGCTGCGGTTCCACTCGTGCCGGATCGAGCCCGTATGGGAGTTCCCGGAACTCGGTCGCGATAACGAGCTCGTGCTGGCGGCGGTGCTCGGTTACAGTTCAGAAAAGATTCTTGAGCTCACGCGCGAGGGAGTCTTGGCGTAGTTCGCTCTATTTGTCTCTTCCCGACTCTTTGCGAAGAGCTTCAAGAAACGCGGGATTGACGGGGTAGCCCAGATCCTGCGCTCTATGAACATCGTCCCAGGCTTTGTCGTACTGCTTGCTTAAATAATAGGCCAGCGCGCGATTGTTGTGCGTGTCGGCGAGCTTTGAGTTGATCGCTATGGCTTTGTCGTAGTTGGATATCGCCCGCTCCGGCTCGCCCTTCGCCACGTAGGAATTTCCCAGATTGTTGTAAGCGCGATCAAACGTGGGGTTGATCTCTATAGCCCTGCTGAAGTCGCCGGCGGCGCGGTCGTACTGTTCTTTCCTTGCATAGGCCAGACCGCGATTGTTATAGGCATCCGCAAGCTTTGGGTTGAGCTCGATGGCTTTGTTGTAGCTGGAGATCGCCTGGTCCAGCTCCCCGCGGGTCAAATGCATGTCTCCGAGACGGCTATAGTTCTCAGCGGAAAGCCCTTGCGCGTGGGCGTAGCCGGCCGCAAGCAGCAGCGTCATACATAACCACTGCCAAGTTCGCGTTCTTGGACGAAGCTTCGTTTCCACGTGGACTCGATATCAAATCGTATTTGATCCCCGAACGGGATTCAATGAGGATCATTCGCCGGCTTCCTGCTTGAGGTCTTCGACAGGTCGAATATTTCGCGCTGCATCTTCATTGCATCCCTGGCTTCCTGCATGCGTGTATGATCAAAATATCTATGGCTCCGCCGCTACACAAGGCGGCCGGCCTGAAGGTGGGGCGATGAGATTATTTCTGACCGGGAATCCAGGCATCGGAAAGACCACAGTGATTCGCGCGGTTTTGGATCGGCTCGAAGACGTGAAATGCGCGGGCTTCTATACCGAAGAAAAAAGGCACGGAGGACAAAGGATCGCTTTTAAGATTATCACTCTGGACGGCCAGGAGGGAACTCTCGCCTCCGTAGGAAGAAGAGAGCCCACGGTCGGCAGATACTCGATCCATCTGGACGAATTCGAAAAGCTCGTCCTTTCTCATCTCGATCCCGATGTCATTCCGGCGGATGTCTATGTGATCGACGAGATCGGAAAAATGGAGCTTCTCTCTCAGAAATTCAGAACAAAAATAATCGACCTCCTGGCTCAACCTTCGCACATCCTTGCCACCATCGCCAAAAAAGGAAAGGGATTTGTAGAGGAGATCAAGCGCAGGAACGATATCGAGCTGATTGAGGTCACACGGGAAAACCGCGACGACTTGCCCCAGCAGCTAAAAGCGAAGATCAAAGGAGCATTGGGAATAAAGGCAATGAACTAAGAAAGAGAATTCTCGTGGCGGGAAACTTTATCTTGACAGCCATCGGCGCGTGCAAGATAATCAGCGCGGTTTAGGCCTTAAATCTCCTGTCGATGGAGGATCATAAATGACTGCCATCGAGCGGCTCTGCGGTTTCCTCTCGATTCTCACCGGTGTTCTCCTGCTCCCGTCGATTTCCCTGTCCCAGCCGGTGGCTTTTCCCAAAGGCTGCCTGGACTGCCATGGCTCCGAGCCTAAATACCCTGTCCGCGGCATTCGAACCCAATACCTGACCTCCGGCCACAGGACCCTCGGCAACGCATCCTATGCAAACTCCGACGATTGTCAGGGGTGCCACACAAACGAAGGCTTTGTCGAGCGGGTAAAAAAAGGCAAGGTGGACACGAAGAAGTTCGTCTCGAACCCCTCTGAAATAGGCTGCTTCACATGTCACGCTCCCCACGACACGGGAAACTTCTCTCTTCGCAGGGTGGCTGACGTCACGCTCGCGAACGGCGTCGCCTTCGACAAAGAGAAGGGAAATCTCTGCGCCAGTTGCCATCAGGCGAGGCGCATGCCAAAAGACGAGGTCAGAGCGCGCAACATCCCGACCGACAGCTGGGGCGCGCATCACGGGCCGCAGTCGGACATGCTGCTGGGAACCAACGCCTACGAGTTTCCCGGAAAGAAATATTCCAAATCGGCCCATTCCGCCCTCCCACCGGCCAATTGCATCACCTGTCACATGACTCTCCCGAGCGGGCGCTACTCGCTCGCGCCCGCTATCGGCGGTCATAGCTTCAGAATCGAAGGGGAAGTTCACGAGGAGCCCAAGGTCAACACCGCGGGCTGCCTATCCTGCCACGCGGACATGAAGCAGGTCGCAGGCAAGCCTCTGTTCGACAAGAAGGCGGCTGCGGACTACGATGGCGACGGCAAGATCGAAACGGTTCAAGAGGAAATGCAGGGGCTATACGAGAGGCTAATCAACAATCAGGGCACCGGCCTCCTGCAGACGATGAAAGATCCTCCTTACGACGCCAAAGGAAAGTTCATCAACAACAAAACCCAATACCCAATCGAAGTGGTCGCCGCCCTCTACAATTACAAGTTCGTCAAGGAGGACGGCAGCAAAGGCATCCATAATACCGCCTACGCCGTTCAGCTTTTGATGGATTCCATCAAAGCGTTGGACAAGAACTTCGACGATTCCAAGAGACCGCAGTAATCTTAAGGCGGGTGCAGGAAAAACCCGCCACTGCAAAGCACGAAGCTTCCGATTTCTGTAGGAATTCCTTTAACCGCGGGTACGGCCCAAATAAATATCACAAAAGACAAAGGTACGCCATTTCAAGAACTTAGGCCTTATAATACCGAATGGTATGCGCCTTGCATCGTAAACGTTTACTACTACCGCACGTCTAACTTGGTAGAAGGTCAAAACGTGAGAAAGGAGACTTTATGAGCAAACTAAGAGCGATTGTTGCCGGGAGCCTCGTTGCAGGAACCCTGATCGCTTCCGCAGTTCCAGCGCTTGCTGACGGTTGGTTCTGGTCGCGCCGCGATACCCGTTGGGGTGACGCCCGTGGGAGAGATAACCGTTGTTGTGCTCCCGGGTATACCCGTAGGGACTTTGACTACTACCGCAACGACCTCGCCAGAAACAGATATGAGCTTGACAAAGACCTGCGCAATGGAGCGGGTGGCCGCGAGATCGCTCGGGATCGGCAAGCTATCCAGACCGACCTCGAAATTCTCCGCAGAATCCGTTAACCAGCCGATAATTCGCCTGGCCGTCGATGTTGATATAGCGGCGGCCAGGCGGCCTTTCCCTGTTTCTCGCTATTCCTGACTCTTCTCTCTCCGTCCTAAATCTCTACTCGGTTGCTACTTCGAGTCTCTCGAGCATCTCGATATAAGCCTCAGGCAGCTTCCAGTGCCTCGCCCCTTCGACAATGAGCCGCTTGTACAGCCCGTTCGGAAGCGGCGGGCATGTTTCCTTCTCGGCGACATAAACCCACGCCTCCAGCGGCCGGCGGCCGTCGCCAATCGGGTCAACGTACATCTTTTCTCTGCCGTAGCCGTCTTCGAAACCGTCCAGCACGCCGAGCTCGCAATCATCGAGCTGGTAGACGACTCCCCAGACTTCGCTCCCCGATTCGGGAAGAACATCCGCCGTGCCGCACAGTCGCCGGCGCGATTGCCGCGTGATCGCAAAGCGGTGGTCTTTGAGGCGCGCCACCGAAACGAATCGCGCCGACGGGCAGCGCTGCGCCATTTGCGTCCAGTTCATGTTCGAACCGTAGGCGAAGTAATACATGGATCAACTATTTAAGGGCTTCGGAAGCGAGCGAGAAGTCGAAGATGCGCTCCGGCGCGACCGGCTCTTTGACTCCGAGTGCCTCACGGCCCGAGTCGAGGATCTCCTTGGCCGCTTCAGGGCTTAGGATACCTGTCAGCGAGATGCCCTGGAAATCGTCCTCATACATCCGGCGCGCCAGCCGCGCCTCTTTGATGCCGAGCCGCTTCTGGATGTACGGAATCATGACCTCGGGATTATCCTGATAGAACTTGAGCGATCGACCCCATATTTTTAGAAAGCGCACGATCTTCGCCCGCTTCTGCTTGAGGCTCGCCTCGGTGGCGACGACGCCGGCCTGGAGGTAGCGCAGGTGGTCCTTACCCCGGGCCATCACGCGGTATCCCTGATCCTGGGCCAGATAGGTCGACGGCGGCGTCAGCATTCCCCCGGCCACCTTGCCGGTGAGCAGCGATTGAAGCCGCGACGCGGTGTCCATGCTGAGCAGCGTCACGTCCCTTTGCGGATCCAAGCCCTTGGCTTGAAGAATGCGCCGCATGATCACCGCGGCGGTCCCCTCCAGAGAGCCCACAGCAATCGCCTTTCCTTTCAGATCCGCCGGCGCAGTGATCGACGGGGCGACGACGAGCTCATGCTGAGGCCGGTCGTGGGTGACGGAGATGATCCTGAGCGGAAGGCCGCGAAGGGCGGCGGCAAAGCCGCTTCCGGCATGGCAGGTGACGTCGATCTCTCCGGACATCAAGCTGCTGATCCCGATGACGCCTCGAACCACAAGGATCTGAAGATCGAGACCCTCCTGGGTGAAGAAGCCTCTCTCCTGCCCGTAATAGAGGTGAACGAAGCTCAAGGTGGGGCCGGGGATGCTGATGAAAAAGCGCTCGGCGGCGATGGTTTCCGCGGCGCATAAGAAAAACCCGGCGAGGATGATCATGGCAGCGACCGCCCGCCGGCGGCTCCAAAAGGGCGGATGTCTTTTTCCTGGCTTTTCCATCGCCTCCCTCCTTCGAAGTGATCGCGAACGGTTCCCCCAATCTATCTCAGCTGTCCGCCCGGCAGATGCGAGAAGGAGCTCATTTCATGGGCCGGGCCCAGCGGCTGGGTTTTGCACAGATGAGCGGGCCTGAGCTGATCGATGCGGCTCACTCCGAGCAAGCCCATTGTCACGGTCATCTCGCTCTCCAGCAGCTCGAGGACGCGCACCAACCCCGCCTGGCCCGCCGCTCCGAGACCCCAACCCTGAAGCTTGCCGATAGCGACCGCCTTCGCGCCCAGCGCGAGCGCCTTCAGGACATCGCTGCCGCGCACGATACCGCCGTCCAAAACGATTTCCGCTCTGCCTCCGACCGCCTCAACGATCTCCGGCAGCATTTCGATCGTCGCACGGCCGTGGTCGAGCTGCCGCCCGCCGTGATTGGAGACATAGACCGCATCGACTCCATGCTTGACGGCGAGCGCCGCGTCCTCGGGCGTGGCGACTCCCTTTAAAATAAACGGGAGGCGGGCGATCTCCTTGATCGCATCCATGGTTTCCCAGGTGAGCCCCGCCCGATGCTCGTAGCCCGTCAGCCTCCGGCTCGGCGGCAGCCAGCGATCCATCATCTGCCGCTCGCGCCTGCCGTAGATTGCCGTATCGACGGTGAGGCAAAGCGCTTTGTAGCCGGCTTTCTTCACGCGCGTGAGGAGCTCTTCGACCCATTTCAAGTCGCCCTGGACGTAGAGCTGAAATATTTTTGGGTTCGGGCTAGCGGCGGCGGTCTCCTCCAGGCTCGGCTGGGTGACGGAGCTGACAAAACTAACGGTGCCGAACTCTTGAGCAGCTTTGGCGACGGCCACGCCGCCCTCAGGCGTTATGATTTGCAGCGATCCGATGGGCGCCAGCATGA
>VBLN01000490.1 GCA_005878685.1 Deltaproteobacteria bacterium
TACTCTAAGGCGCGTCCCGCCCAATCAAACGAGAGGACCCAGCGTTCAGCATCTTCCAACTGGCTGGAGCCGGTGAAAATCGATTTTCCGAACACAACGACGAATGCGAGGGGGATTGCGATCGAAGCGATCAACCAGCCTTTCCATCGGGACAGAGATTTGCTGGAATTGACGCGTGCGTAGCTAACGCTGAACGCCAGCCACACACCGGGTATCAGCGCCGAGATTGCCATGGTCCGCTTCTGCCAATACAGGACGTCTGCAGGGAGGATGGCACGGTAGCCGAGTCCTCTACACAGTTCCTCTGCCGCAAGCAAGAACATGCCTGTGGCAAACACACGGGGGACAAACGTGTGTTTCTCACGCAGCAATACTACTGCGGCCATGATCAGGCTGAAATAGGCGGCTGCAAAAGAAAGAACTGCAGGGATAGACATGATGGACACGACGTTGGGATTTCGGTGGCGTCAGGAGCGGACTTTGCCGGCAACCTTCAGTTTGAGAATCTCGTCCAGCGCCGACTGTGCGAGGTTCCTTTCCTTGAAGTCTGTTTTGCTGCCTAAGGCTTTTTTCAGGGCCTGTTCGGCTTCACTGATTTGCTTCGTCTCCTTGTAGATTAGGGCGAGATGGTACAGAAATTCAGGGTTGTCCGGCTGCTTCGAAATGGCGAATTGCAGCTGGTCGCGGGCCAGAATGTGGTGACCGAGTTTGTAATGAATCCATCCGAGTGTGTCTGCAACGTCAGGGTTCTCTATATCTCTCTGCCGGGCGGTCTGCGCCCATTGCAGAGCCGTTTGAAGGTCGCGTCCCTCCTCAGCAAGAGCATAAGCGAGATTATTAGCAGCGGCGGCGAAGGTTGGATCGACCTTCAGGGCCTGCTCATAACTCTCTTTGGCTGCGTCCATCTTGCCCTGAACCTGGGAAATGAACGCTTTTGTAGTGTAGAGAGAGGCGTTGGACGGATCGTTCGTTATGAGTCTGTCGAGTTCCAGGAGTCCTTCATCGAGGCGCCCGCTCTGGATATACTGGGATGCCAAATATACGCCAGAACTCTTTCGCCCAGGCTCCTTCCGCAGCGCTTCCTTATAAGCCGTCTCAGCTTCATGCGCATTCCCGGCCTGAGAGTAAGCCATGCCCATCAACTCATAGTGGAAGGCCTTTTTTTTGTTTTCGGGTACACTCTGGATGCGCTGGATGGCCCGGTCAGTCTGCTTCTGGGTGATATAAAATTGAGTTAGAGTGCTAAGGATGTCTTCAGAATCCGGATCGAGCTCCAGAGCGCGGATCAAGCTCTTTTCCGCATCTTTGGGTAGGCCACGCGACTGATAGTAAACTCCCATCTGCCGATGGATCAGAGCAGTGTTGGGACTTTCTCTTAAAAGCGTCGTCAACTCCTTTTCGGCTTCCGGATACTTCTTCTCTATCGTGTCGATAGTTGCTTTCAGGAGACGCGCCCCTAAGTTGTTCGCTTGGATCTCGAGCACTTTGCGTACTTCCTCGCGGCTGTCGCTGAGCTTACCCTTCTCCCAGCCTTGCAGGCAAATAGCGCGGGCTAAGCAGGAGTGACTTCTGATAATGATCCAGAGCTTGGTCAGTCTGGCTCCTTGAAGCAGCAATGCGCCCAAGGAAGTAATGCGGTTCCGCGGAGGAGCTGTTGATTGCCGGGGCCTGGCTCAGAATGGTCTCCGCCTCTTGGTACTTGCCCGAGAAGAAATGCAACTCGCCAAGCAGGATTGGCCCGATCGGATTCTTCGGTTCGCTCTTCAAAATCTGATCGATCTCCTTTCGGGCACGGTCCGGCTGCTGCTCGAGGGAGACCTTAGCCAGTCGCACAGCGACTTCGATGCTCTTAGGGAATTTCTGTTTTAGTTCCACGAGGAGCTCTTGGGCGTCGGAGAGACGGTTGTCGCTGAGATAGACGTCTGCTAACGTAGCGCCGGGAACGGGCTCCTGTGGAGTCATATCCTGAGCTTTTCGAAGAACCTTGACGACTTCATCGAAGCGTCCGGTCCGGTAATAAAATTGTGACACCGGCACGTAGACTTC
>VBLN01000116.1:0-4267 GCA_005878685.1 Deltaproteobacteria bacterium
GTCGTGTAGAGCGTGAGCAACTGGCTGAAAATCAAACCACCGATGATGGAAATCCCCAACGGGCGGCGCAGCTCCGCCCCCATCCCAGTCCCCAGCGCCAGGGGCACGCCTCCGAGGAGCGCTGCCATCGTCGTCATCATGATCGGTCGGAAGCGGAGCAGGCATGCTTGATAAATGGCTTCCAATGAAGTTTTTCCCTCCTGGCGCTCGGCGTCGAGCGCGAAATCGATCATCATGATCGCGTTCTTCTTCACGATGCCAATGAGCAGAATGATTCCAATAAGCGCGATGACGCTGAAATCAGTGCGGCAAAGGATCAACGCGAGCAGCGCGCCCACTCCGGCGGAAGGCAGCGTCGAAAGGATCGTGATCGGATGAATGTAGCTTTCATAAAGAACGCCCAGAACGATGTAGACGGTCACAAGCGCCGCGAGAATTAAAAACGGCTCGTTGACCAGAGAGGCTTGAAAGGCTTGAGCCGTTCCCTGAAAGCCAGCTTGGATACTTGCCGGCATACCAAGCTCCCGCTTCGCGTCGTTAATTGCAGTCACCGCCTCACCTAGTGAGGCGCCCGGCGCAAGGTTGAAGGAGACGGTCACCACCGGAAATTGTCCCTGATGATTCACCGTAAGGGGCGCGCTGCCGGATTCCAGGTGCGTGAAGGCGCTGAGCGGCACGGCTCCACCGCTGCTCGATTGAATGTAAAGATGGTTTAAAGCCTGCGGATCTTTTTTAAAATCCGGCTGCGTTTCCAAAACGACGTGGTACTGGTTCAATTGTGTAAATATGGTCGACACCTGGCGCTGGCCGAACGCATCATAAAGCGTGTTATCGAACATTTGCGGCGAGATGCCGAGCCGGGAAGCCGTCGCGCGGTCGATGACCAGCCGCGTCTGAAGTCCTTGGTCTTGCTTGTCGTTGGCGACGTCGCGGAGCATCGGCAGCAATTGGACGTTTTGCATAAAACGTGGCACCCACGATGCGAGTTCTCCCGCGTCTGGATCTTCGAGGCTGTACTGAAATTGCGTCCTGCTCACCCGGTCTTCCACAGTCAGATCCTGCACGGGCTGCATGAATAGCGTGATGCCATCGACCCGCGCGAGGCGTGGCTGCAGGCGACGAATAATGTCGCTCGCGCTGATCCGGCGCACCTCGATAGGCTTCAAATTGATTTGGATGCGACCGCTGTTCATGGTTGTGTTGGTACCGTCGATGCCAATGAAGGACGAGAGACTTTCCACCGCCGGATCCTGCAAGATGCGCGCCAACGCCTGCTGCCGATCAGCCATAGCGGTAAACGAGACGCTCTGGGGAGCCTCGGAGACTCCGAGGATCACGCCGGTGTCCTGTACGGGAAAGAAACCCTTGGAAATAAAAATGTAGAGCAGTACCGTGCAAACGAGTGTCGCCGCGGCGACCCATAGCGTCGCGGTCTGATGCTCGAAAACCCAGGTGAGCGTCCGGCCGTAGAATGCAATTACCGACTTAAACGCCCGGTCCGACGCACGGTAAAAGCGGCTCTGCTCCGATTCGGGTTTATGGCGCAGAAGTTTGGCGCACATCACCGGCGTGAGCGTCAGCGATACGACTGCAGAGACTAAAATGGTCACGCTCAAGGTCACGGCGAACTCTCGGAACAGTCGCCCAACGATGTCGCCCATGAAAAGCAGCGGGATCAAAACCGCGATCAACGAGACCGTTAGCGAGACGATCGTGAATCCTATTTGCTCCGAGCCTTTGAGCGCCGCTTCGAGCGGCGAGTCGCCTTCCTCGATGTAGCGCATGATGTTTTCGATCATCACGATGGCGTCATCAACGACGAAGCCGGTGGAGATCGTGAGCGCCATCAGCGAAAGGTTATTCAAGCTGTAGCCAAGCAAGTACATCACGCCGAAGGTGCCCACGATCGATAGCGGCACGGCGATGCTCGGGATCACGGTCGCGGAAAACGTGCGCAGAAATAGAAAGATCACCATGACCACCAAGGCGACGGTGAGCATCAGCTCGAATTGCACCTCGCTCACCGAAGCGCGAATCGTCGTCGTGCGGTCGGTTAGAATCGTTAGATCGACCGAGGAAGGCAGCGAGCTTTTGAGCTGCGGCAAGAGATTCTTTATGCGGTCTACGACCGCAATGATGTTCGCGCCCGGCTGCCGTTGAATGTTGACGATAACCGCCGGCACCTGATTCATCCATGCCGCCTGTTTGATGTTTTCGACGTCATCAATGACTGTGGCCACGTCGGACAGACGGACGGGCGCGCCGTTGCGGTAGGCGATCACCAACGGGCGATACTGATCGCTCGATAAAAGCTGATCGTTGGCCGCGATGGTGTAAGCCTGATGTGGTCCGTCGAAATTGCCCTTGGCCTGATTGACGTTCGCCTGCGCGATGGCCGTGCGCACCTCTTCCAACGTGAGTCCGTAGGAAGAAAGGGCGGTCGGGTTGGCCTGGATGCGCACCGCGGGCTTCTGGCCCCCGCTGATGCTAACCAAACCGACGCCGGAAAGCTGCGAGATTTTCTGCGCGAGACGGGTATCGGCCAGATCTTCGATCTTGGGAAGCGGCAGTGTCTTCGAAGTCAGGGCGAGGGTTAAGATTGGCGCGTCGGCTGGGTTGGTCTTCGCGTAGATCGGAGGATTCGGCAGATCCGAAGGTAGAAAGGTCGATGCGGCGTTGATTGCGGCCTGTACTTCCTGCTCCGCCACGTCGATGTTGAGATCCAGGGAGAACTGCAACGTGATGACGGAACTACCGTCGGAGCTGGTCGAGGTCATCTGGTTCAAACCCGGCACCTGTCCAAACTGGCGCTCCAGCGGCGCGGTGACGGATGACGCCATCACGTCGGGGCCGGCACCAGGATAAAAGGTAATGACTTGAATGGTCGGATAGTCCACCTGCGGCAGCGCCGACACCGGTAGCTGCTTGTAGGCCACCGCGCCGATGAGCAAGATTCCCGCCATCAAGAGCGACGTTGCGATGGGTCTAAGGATGAATGGTCGAGATGGATTCATAGGCTCGCCACGCTCAGGAGCCGGCGCTTTGTGGCGCGCGGAGCGCGACTTTCGCTCCCGGCTGAAGCTTGTCAACTCCGTCAGTTACAACAACTTCACCGGCTGATAGACCGCTGGCGATCGCGGTTTGATCGCTCTCGCTCCCCTGGATCTCGACATTGCGCGCCTCCACCGTGCTGTCCGACTTGACGACGTACACGAACGCGGATTGTGGGCTGTGTTGGATCGCTGCGTTTGGAACCAGGACCGCGTTATGAAGGGTATCGACGAGCAGCCGCGCGTTAACGAACTGATTGGGGAAGAGCGCGCCGTCTTTGTTGGAAAAAGCCGCCTTGAACTTCACGGTTCCGGTGGTCTGATCGATCTGGTTATCAATGGTCATAAGCGAGCCCGTCGCGAGCTTGTGCTGCAAATCGCGGTCGTAGGCTTCCGCCGGCAACTGACGGCCGCCCCGCATCTGTTGCTGCACCTGAGGCAAGCTGTCCTCGGGAATGGCGAAGATCACCGCGATCGGGTCGACCTGCGTGATGACGACCAACCCGTTCGCATCGCTGGCATGCACCATGTTGCCCGGGTCGACGAGGCGCAGTCCCACGCGACCGCTGATCGGCGCCGTGATACGGCAATAAACGAGCTGGAGCCGAGCGTTGTCGATCTGTCCCTGATCGACCTTGACCGCGCCTTCATCCTGGCGTACCAGCGCTTCCTGCGTGTCGAGCTGCTGCTTGGCGACGGAATCCTGCTGGTAGAGAACCTTATAGCGCTCAAGATCAACTTGGGCATTCTTAAGCTGCGCCTGATCTTTCGTCATTTGGCCCTCGGCCTGCGTCAGTTGCACTTGGAACGGACGCGGGTCGATTTCGGCCAGAAGCTCGCCAGCCTGAACGATTTGGCCTTCACGAAACAAGACTTTCATGAGCTGGCCGTCCACCCGGCTCTTTATGGCAACGGTGTTGAGCGGCGTCACCGTGCCCAGTCCGGTCAAGTAGACGTTCATTTCACCCGTCCGGGCTTTCGCGGTTATGACTGGGACTCCACGCGCCGCGCCCGCCCCTTGCTGGCTTCGGCGCGATTGTGCTTTGCCCGAGTTCGCGAAAAGGACGTAGATTCCCACCGCCGAAAGACCCACGGCGAGAAGCCCGATCCAGTAGCGCTTGAGCCATGTAGCATAACGAGCTCGTCCTGACATATCGTCTTTCCTCTGTCTTCTTGTGCGGACCTGGTGCCGTGATCTCAAAGACAAGACGGATTCA
>VBLN01000116.1:4339-13632 GCA_005878685.1 Deltaproteobacteria bacterium
CTAGATCATCAGGTGAGGTAAAAATGCGCGGGAGGTGTGGCATTATTGCAGCTTCTAATGGATTACTGCAGTCAGATATCTGCGGCTACAGACCTTCTTAATGCTGCACAAGGGCAAGACTATTACCCCTGGGGTGTTGTGACTTTCGGCTGGCATGAGATTTGTTTTGTCAATTGAGCAGAAACTTTGTCGGGCTTACTAAAGATGTCGCAGAATGGGGAGCAACAGCAAGTGGCTGATGGAGACTCGTGACCAGTTCCTTCAGTCTCCAGCTATTATCGTCCATTCGTGCTACCTTGCGAGAATGGGTCAAATTGCCTCGTCAAACAGGCAGGGGTATACTGCCCGTAAAGGAACGAAAAGATTGCGTTCCTTCGAATTTACCTGCGAGATTGACACGAGAAGTTAGAATTTCTCGATCACGACATGGTCGAGATACTTCTCTCGGCTAAGAATAGACCGAACTGTCGTCAGCGAGTGGAGGCTTAAAGATCTTGATCGACAATCGCTCACCGCTGTTGCGCTACGTCGTATCTGTGATCACTGTTGCCGCGGCACTGGGGTTGAATTTGTTGTCGTGGCCATTGGTCCAGCGGTCCCCTTCTTCCCTTTTCTTTGCCTCCGTGATGATGAGCGCGTGGTACGGCGGCCTAGGCCCCGGAATCCTGGCCACGGTCCTTTCCGCCCTGTCTCTTGACTATTTCTTCATTGCTCCCGTTAATTCTATAAAACTGGATTGGAGCGCTATCGTGCGCTTAAGCGTCTTCCTGCTGGTGGCACTGCTGACCAGCTACTTGACCGCGGCGCGGAAGCGAGCCGAAGAGGCCCTGCGCAGCGCCCATGGGGAGTTAGAAAAGCGGGTCGAAGAACGAACCGCAGAGCTGGCTAAAGCCAATGAATCGTTACGGGCTGAAATTATCGAGCGCAAGCGAGCGGAAAAGGAACTCTGGCGTCTCCAGCGGGAGATGGGAAGAGTGGAGCGTCTTGCCGCACTGGGACGGATAACGGGAACCATTGCCCATGAGCTGGGTACCCCCTTGAACTCCGTCCTTGGCTACACCCAACTCCTTGCTCAGGAAGAGTTGTCGGAGGGCGCACGGCGTCGTCTAACAATTGTTGAGACGCAGGTCCAACGCATGGGGGAGATCATTCAGCACTACCTCTCTCGGACTCACGGCTCCCCCCGTAAGGACCAGATCCATATTAACGAGCTGGTGAGAGAAACTCTGATTTTGCTCAACCCAATTTTTCAGCAGCATGGAGTGCACGTGACGACCACACTGGGAGAATCGCTGCCTCCACTCTGGGGCGATGACGCTTCGCTGCAACGAGTGCTCATCAACGTACTCGACAATGCGGTTGACGCCACGAAAGAAGGCGGGCTTCTGAAGATTGCCACCCGTGCGCGCAGATCTTCAGAGGGCGACGGTCCAGGGATTATCGTAGAGATCACGGATACCGGTGCGGGTATTCCGCCAGAGTTGCTGCCCAAAATTTTCGATCTTTTTGTAACCACCAAGCCGTCAGGCAAAGGGACAGGACTGGGATTGGTTGTCTGTCAGGAAATAGTCAAGGCTCACGGCGGTACTATTGAGATTAAAAGCCAGGTGGAACAGGGAACGTCCGTGCGGATCTTTCTGCCAATAGACGAGAGGTTGGGCGAGTTTGCTGGTGCTGACGGGACGAAATGACTGCGCATATTCTAATTGCGGATGATGACGAAGTGAGTTGCCAGCTCTTTGCCGAGGTGCTGGAAAACGAAGGCTATCGGGTGGATCGGGCACAGAGCGGCGATGCGACGCTTGCGCTATTGGATGATGAGCTGCACGACCTGCTTATCATCGACGTGCGGATGCCGGGGATGACGGGTCTTGACGTTACACGGATCGTGCATAAAAAGCTTCCCTCCCTGCCGATCGTGGTCATGACCGCTTTTGGCTCAATAGAAACCGCCATCGAGGCTATTCATGAAGGAGCGTTTGATTTCATCTCTAAGCCCATGAATCTGGAAGAACTCAAAAAGACTGTCGCCAGATCGCTGGCACAGCGGGCGCTCCAGGATAAGTCGAGGAAAAGCGGTGAAGAAAGTAAAGGCGCAGAACAAAGCGGGACGATTATCGGGAAAAGCCCTGCCATGGTGGAAGTGTATAAAACCGTCGCGAGAGCGGCTTCCACTAGAAGTACGGTGCTGATCCTCGGAGAGAGCGGCACGGGAAAAGAACTCATTGCTCGGGCCATCCATCAACATAGCCCACGAGCCGGCCATCCATTTGTGGCGGTCGACTGCGGAGCGCTTACCGAGACACTACTCGAAAGCGAACTGTTCGGCCATGTGCGCGGCGCATTTACGGGAGCGGTCACGGATAAGAAAGGGGTGTTTGAGGAAGCCGAGGGCGGCACGTGCTTTCTTGACGAGATCGGTGACATCAGCCGGAACATGCAGGCCAAGCTCTTGCGCGTCCTGCAAGAGCACGAGGTGAGGCGGGTCGGAGGGAAGGACTGGGTGAAAGTAGACGTGCGGGTGGTAGCCGCCACCAATCAGAACCTGAGTCAGAACCTGGGCGAACTGGTCAGGAGAGCTGCTTTCCGACAGGACCTCTACTACCGGTTAAATGTCGTTACCATCCATCTCCCGCCTCTACGGGAGCGGTTGGAAGATATCCCCGTTCTGGTGCGCTACTTTCTCAATCGCTACAGCCAAGAAAGCGAGAAATCCGTCACGGCTGTCTCTGACAAAACCATGGAGCTGCTCTGTGCCTATTCCTGGCCGGGAAATATCCGCGAGCTGGAAAATACCATCGAGCAGGCCGTGGCCCTCTCCTCGCAGCAGATCTTGACCCCGGACGATTTGCCAGTAGAGGTGCGTGATCGTGCGGATTCAAAATCGTTTCAAAACCCCTCGCAGGATGAACAATTCCTTTTTCCTGATACCCCGAGCCTTGAGGAGGTCAAAAAGCGTTACGTGCTCCATGTCCTCAGCCGTAATCAGGGAAATGTCTCCCGGACAGCAAAAATTCTGAATATTGATCGGCGCTCCCTTTATCGAATGCTAGCGCGCTATAAGATCGAGCCTTTTTTCAACAATGAGTGAGGCAAACTGCCTCTTTTCCTGCAATTTTGCCACACCTACCGTCTTCTTGTTTGCGCTTTAACCAAAAAGTCTGGAAAACCGCTTCCTACCAGATTGACCTCCACTCGGCACCATCTTTGCTCACATAGGAAGACAGATGGAGAGACCGGTGCGTGTTCTGATCATAGACGACGACGAGATTTTCTGCCGACTTCTAGCTGAGATATTGGAAGGCAGGGGGATAGAGGTGGTGTGGACTACGGACGGTATGGTCGGTTACGAGATGTCCCTTTACCAACCTTATAACCTCTTCATTCTCGACGAGCGGATGCCGCTGGTGCTAGGAACTGAGCTTGCCGACGACCTGAAAAAAGATAATCCGGACGCGAAGATTATCTTGACCTCCGCCTTTGCCGATGAGGCATTGCGGAAGAGATCGCAAGGCCTCGGTGTTCCGCTCTTATCCAAACCATTTAGTGCAAAGCGTCTACTCGAGGTGGTAGAGAACACCCTGGGTGACACGAAGCCGCATGGCAATTAAAATCGCATGCCTGTATTGATTAAAACTTCCATACTGCTCACGTTTTCGAATATCTTTATGACATTTGCTTGGTATGCTCATTTAAAGAGACTGAACGACCAGAAGTGGTACATTGCCGCGCTGGTGAGTTGGGTGATAGCCTTGTTTGAATACCTCCTTCAAGTGCCGGCGAATCGGATTGGCTACACCCGACTGGAATTGTCTCAATTAAAGGTCTTGCAGGAAGTCATCACGTTATCTGTCTTCGCCCCGTTTGCCATTTTTTACATGCAACAACCTATGAAACTTGATTATCTATGGGCCGGTTTATGTTTAGTAGGTGCGGTGTATTTTATTTTTCGGTAGTGAGAGAGAAGCTTTGTCATGGATGAGTACGAAAGTCATGCACCCGAGCGGCCTAGCCAAGCCTTACTGTCTTGCTATAGCGCGAATTGCGGTTTGTTTCCGACATCCTCGCACTCGATATCATCAGAGCCGACGGTATTGGGGAGAGGCGTTACCCCTCCCCTTATGCCGTTCAAGCACCACTCATTCGCCGCCTTCATGCACGCGGCGCCATTCCTTTGACCCCGCCCTCTGGGCTGCGATCTCATCTTTCCCCAGAGGATCATGGTCGCACGACCCATAGTAGTCGACGATGTCGCCTGTGCTAGCATCCTTAAGGACCGGACGGTCCGAATTCAAAGTGTCCTCACGGATCGCTGGAAACTGCATGTGACAGTAGTCGGTGCCTGGGTCTAACTCGACCCTGGAGAGGACATCTGCTGTTGCAGGAGTCCCGCTCATTCCGAGAGCGCCGACGACAAGCAAGGCGGACAAAAACGATGTTGCGATCTTCATGTGTTTCACCTCCTTTCTATTTTTCTCTTTACCTTCCGAAATGAGCAAGACGCATGCCATTATAAAATGGCAGAGCGGGGCTTAGATAAAATCCGAACAAAATATCAAGTGAGACCTTTTGCCTCGCCATCCTGCCGTTTAGCCACACCTGTATCGTCCCCTTTTGAGGGTCACTAGCCTCTTCCTCGATTCTGCCAGGGAGCGCAGCAATCTTGTTGAACGAAGATTTACAATGCAGTCGTAAGTAAGACCGATCTATCTTCAACTAGAGGAAAGAGCCGGGGTGAGACTGAGGTGTCTCAACAATCGACCTGAGGAAGGAACGAGTCGTCAAAAACGGCCTAAGGGAACTCGTTCGAATGCAGCTGTTATGCCTTAGTATTCGGCTGGCGTGAGCAGCTGGAGGCGATGGCCGTCAGGATCCGAGAAATAGATGCAGCGCGGATCCCCTTTGCGGCCGCTCACTTTTATCCCGGCCTCTTCCAGCACGGCTTTGACTTTCTCGTACTCGCCGGATTTAAGCCGGAGCGCCATGTGGTTCACCTCATCCCCGGCATGAATCTCGGCACCGTTCCTCGCCTGGAAGAGCGCCACTCCCTGACTGCCGCAGCGGAGAAAGACCTGCCACGAGCTTTCGTGCTCCACTTCCATGCCAAGAAACTCGGTATAGAACTTCCTGGAGCACGCCAAGTCCTTGACATGAAACACAACATGATCGATGCCCGTTACTTCAAAGGGCGCATTCATAACAGTTACCTCCTCGAAAAATCTATTCCAGCTTCAGATCGCCGGTCAAGAGATCAAAAAGTTGCAAATTAAATCCTCTTCCAGATTGAAATGAACCAGCTTATTCTTTCTTATATCCGTAGAGCCACCGGGAAGTTGTTTTGCCGACGTTGCGCGCCGTGTGATTGGTCCCCGCGGGAATAAGGAACTCTTCACCCACTTTGAGGCGGTATTTTCTACCGTTTATCTCGAACTCCTCTTCCCCTTCCGCAAGCATCACGAGCTCATCGGTGTCATGCACAAAGTCCGCCCACACCCTCCCTGGCGGGTCTGCCCACAGACCGCACGAGAAGCCCCTTGCTGCCCACTCCTTTTTTATTTTTTCCTGGTCTACACTTGCCATATTTTAGCCCCGCATAGATTTTCACTCTCCACAAAGATAAAATCAATGTGTCAAATCTTTCTACTGAAAAGGAACTCCAATGAGACAGCCCCCGCCAGTGTCCCAAAAGCATTCCAAAGGAGTCAGCTTCACCTTCTTGCTTACATGCTTTCTCCTGACCGGCTGCACTGCGCTCAAGCAATGTGCTTATGAAGGAATCGGCCGGGATGAGTGGCAAAAGCCGGATGAGGTCATCCGCTCCCTCGGCATTCGCTCTGGAGATATCATCGCAGACCTTGGCTCGGGCGGTGGTTACTTTACTTTTCGACTGGCAAAGGCGGCCGGGCCTAAAGGCAAGGTATATGCGGTCGATGTCGAT
Source organism: Deltaproteobacteria bacterium (assembly GCA_005878685.1). GTDB lineage: Bacteria > Desulfobacterota > Binatia > UBA9968 > UBA9968 > DP-36. The sequence continues at coordinate 10,278 of VBLN01000116.1, forward strand.
GAGGGACTAAACGACGCGCTGGCGAAGCAAGCAAAGCAGGAAGGTCTTGCTAACATCGAGGTGATCCTGGCTAAGGTTGATGACCCCCTGTTGCCGAAGTCCGGCGTAGACTTGATTTTTACCAGCAACACCTACCACCACCTCCAAGATCGCGTGAACTATTTCACCAACGCCAAGAAGTACCTCCGCCCTAACGGCCGCGTCGCGATCATCGAGTTCAGCGGCAAGGGATGGTTCGAGAGCATACCGGGCCACCACACGCCGAAAGAGGTGATCCTGAGCGAGATGAAAGCGGCGGGTTATAGCTTGCAGCATGATTTCGATTTCCTCCCCAGACAGCACTTCCTCATTTTCGCCAAGGGAACTGAATAGGCAGCCGCCCCCGCGGGAGCGTCTCGCTCAAGGAGGTGAATCCTGAGGGGAGCGCGAATGAGGCTGCGGACGTAGAGACGAAAAGGTTCGGTGCAGGCCCTGACCGTCGGAGTAACCACTCATGGGGGCTTGGGGCGGTGACCTTCAAGGTAGTGGCTTATCGGCCGCAGCCGAAGGCGCGTTCCCCGAGGGAGCCACGAAGCTTACCACACTTTGCGCAACTAAGTTGTAATCGCTCATGCGCTGCAGACGGAAAGCAAATATGCCTTGCTCCGACAGAGGAAAATTAGTAGCTTAGGCTTCTACCGGAGAACCCTTTGGCGCGGAAGTACATCTTAAAAAAGAGCGACCTGCCTGAACGAAGTCCGTTTGGAATCGATTATCGCAAGGAGCTGAACGAAGCCCAATATCACGCCGTGACGGCGACCGAGGGGCCGCTTCTGGTGATCGCCGGCGCCGGCACGGGAAAGACGCGCACGCTGGTTTATCGGGTGGCCCACCTGGTGGAGATCGGCGCCGACCCCCGCTCGATTCTGCTTCTCACCTTCACTCGGCGCGCCGCTGAGGAAATGTTGCGCCGGGCGAGTCTCTTGATCGACAACCGTTGCGCCAAGGTCGCGGGCGGCACCTTTCACTCCTTCGCCAATATCATCCTGCGCCATTTCGGACAGAAGATCGGCCTCTCCCCTTCCTTCACCATCATGGACCGGCCCGACAGCGAAGATGTCGTCCAACTTCTCCGCGCCGAGCTGGGGCTGAATACCAAAGAGAAGCGATTTCCCAGAAAGCAAACCGTCGCGGAAATTTACAGCATGGCCTTGAACAAGCAATGGACGATCCCCGATCTAATCGAGCGAGACTACCCTCACCTCTATGACGCGCTCGAAGATCTCCTGCGTCTCTATGAACGCTACGTAGGCTACAAAAAGGGTAGGGGCCTGCTCGACTATGACGATCTCCTGATCAAACTCAAAGATCTCCTGGCGGACCACGAGGCGGTCCGCCGCCGCCTCTCCGACACCTATCGTTTCATCATGGTCGACGAGTATCAGGACACGAATCGCCTCCAATCCGAGATTGTCCGCCTGCTCGCCGCTTCCCATGATAACGTCATGGTCGTCGGCGATGACGCCCAGAGCATCTATTCCTTCCGCGGCGCCAACTTCCGCAACATCATGGATTTTCCCAAAGACTTTCCCGGGACCCGAATGATCAGTCTCGAAGAAAACTATCGCAGTACTCAGCCAATCTTGAGCCTGACCAACGAGATCATTCGCCGCGCTCAGGAGCGCTACGAAAAGAACCTTTTTACTTCCAAGGAGCAGGGCGACATTCCCCTGTTGGTCCGGGCGGAGAGCGAACAGGCGCAATCGCGCTTCGTCTGCCAGAAGGTGCTCGAACTCCGGGAAGAAGGCGTGCCGCTCTGGGATATAGCCGTGCTCTTCCGCTCCAGCTTCCATTCGTTCGATCTCGAAATAGAGCTGACCCGTTACAACATCCCTTTTGTGAAGCGAGGCGGATTCCAGTTCATGGAAAGCGCCCACATCAAAGACCTCCTGGCTCACCTGAGAATTTTCGCCAACCCGCAGGACGCCATCTCCTGGAACCGGGTCTTACTGCTCCACGAAGGAATCGGTCCGCAGATGAGCCAAAAAATTACCCATTGGATCCTAGAAGGAAGCCAGGTTGCGGAAAGGTTGCGCTCCTTTGAGAGCAAGGGTAAGGTCGCGCACGGCCTAAAGACTTTGGCGCAGGTTTTGGAAGCCTGCTCCGAAGGCCAGAGACCCGCGGAGAAGGTCCAGTATCTCATGCAATATTATGTCCCGATTCTCAAGCGAAAATACCCCGACGACTATCCGAAGCGGCTCAAAGATCTGGAGCATTTTCAAGGGATCACCGAGCGCTACCGGAACCTGGAGCGTCTACTGAGCGATATGGCGCTGGAGCCGCCGACGGACAGCGTCGATGGTGTGTTGGCCGTAGATCCGGACGAAGGTCCTTTGGTGCTCTCGACGATCCACTCAGCCAAAGGGCTCGAATGGCATTCGGTCTTTATCATTTGGGCTTTGGAAGGAAGATTCCCCTCATACTACAACATCAACACGCAAGAGGAACTGGAGGAAGAAAGAAGGCTCCTCTATGTGGCCGCCACGCGCGCCAAAGAGAATCTCTTCATCACCTATCCCGTCAAGATCTTCGACCGCGGCACAAGCATGATCCTGTCCCGCCCGTCACAGTTTATCGAGGGAATCCCGGAAGAGCTGTTGGAGCCGATGACCCTGGTGGATGAGGAAGAGGACCGCGGCTGGGAGGACTAGGCGTGATCCATTTTCTGCTGAACATCGTCGTCTTCATCAGCGGCGCCGTGCTCATGGGACTCGAGATTGTCGGAAGCCGGGTCCTCGCCCCCTATTTCGGCAATTCTATCTTTGTCTGGGGGACTACTACTGCGGTGGACGTCTCTCTGAGCGCAATCCCTCTTTCGGCCGCCTCCTTGCGCTACTTCTCATTCCCGGGATCATGATCTCCCTTCTTCCCTTCATCTATCCTACGGTCAACCTCTGGATCGCAACTGTAGATTTCGGGACTCGACTCAATCCTCTGATCGCCAGCACAATCTTTTTTCTGGTCCCCAGCGTTTTCTTGGGGACGATCTCGCCTTACGCCATCCGTCTTGCGGCTACCACCGTGGCCACAGTCGGCAGCACGGCCGGAAGCCTCTACGCCCTTTCAACTTGCGGAAGCATCTTCGGCACGCTGTTTACCGCCTTCTACCTCATACCGGCCATTGGGGTCAGCAACATTATCCACGCCCTGGGCCTGACGCTGTTGTTTCTTTCCGTCTCCTTGTGGCCTCTGGTGCGCGCGCCGTCGGAGAAGAGAGTCACCGCAGCGGCCGCCCTGTTGCCCTGGTTTGTGATCTTGGGAATTTTTTTCCCGGCCTCCTCGGGCGGAGCCAAAGTTCTCTTTGAGAAGGATTCTT
>VBLN01000491.1:0-2801 GCA_005878685.1 Deltaproteobacteria bacterium
GAGCTGCATCTGGATTTCACCGGCACGAGCCCGCAGACGAACACGGACCACAACTCGACCTTGCCGAGCACGGTCGCGCACATCGCCCTGGCGCTCACGAACACCCTCTTTTGGGACGTACCCTGGAGCGACGGCAAGATGCGGCCGGTAAAAATCACTGTCCCCGAGGGTTCGATCCTTAACTGCCGCTATCCGGCCGCTTGCGGCGCGGCGCCGCGCATCGGCAACGTGCTCGTCTCCACTGTGTGCGAAGGCGTCGCCAAGATGATCTACGCCTCGAGACGCCTTGAAGACGTCAACGCCTCGACGACCGGCAATCTCGAATTCGTCGGCGGTCCCGGCTATTTTTACGGCGGCCATACGCGCGAAGGCATCTCCGTGGCCCAAGGTCTGTATGACATTCACGGAGCGGGAATGGGGGCGGCGCCCTACCGCGACGGCGTCAATACCGGCGGCCATATGAACATCCCGTCCGCCGGCATCAGCGACATCGAGCGCATCGAGATGCAATATCCATTTCTTTATTTTACCCGCGGCCACAACCGCGATGGCAGCGGCTTCGGCCAGTATCGCGGCGGCCTGGGCAGCTACCGCATCTACCTGATCTATGGCTCGAAGGACTGCTCGGCGGACTACAAGCCGTACGGCGGCATCGCGCAGGGAGGCTTCGGTCTCTTCGGCGGCTATCCTACCGGCATCAGCGCCATGCGGGTGATGACGCAGGCCGGTCTCGAGATACTCGACAAGATTAGAAAGGGAGAATATCCCGACGCCCGGGCGATGCGCGCCGGAGCTTGGGGAAAACCTTTTCACCCGGAAGGAGTTCCTGAGCGGATAGCCTTGCCCGAAGGGAGCTTGCTGGTTGATTACGTCGCGGGCGGAGGCGGCTTTGGCGATCCTCTGGACCGGGAACCCCAGGCCGTGCTGCGCGATTATGGCCGAGGCTGGGTGAGCCGCGAGACCGCGGAGAGAATCTACGGCGTGGTGTTGGATGCGAATGGAAAGAGAGTGGATGGCGAAGCGACCGCGCATAGAAGAAAGGAGATCCGTGACATACGTCTCCGCGAGGGAAACCCGGCGTCCGGAAAGACCAGCGCGTTGGATGGAAACGGAAAGAAAGAGCTAAAGACGATTCTCAAATTCCATGCGGCGCTGGAGCTGGCCGGTGAGCGCAAGAATGCTGTCATTCGCTGCCAGCGCTGCGGCCATCTCTTCTGCTCTGCAAAAGAAAACTACAAACTCTATGCCCTTCACCGCGTCATTCATCTGAAAGACTTCATGCCGAACCCATTGCCTACAGGCGAGCCCTACATCGGCGAGTACCACGAATATTTCTGCCCCGGCTGCGCCACGCAGCTCCAGGTCGATCTCTTCTGTCCGCCTCTCGGCGGCGACCCGATCCTGTGGGATATTCGGATTCAGTAGGCAAGTGCCTCTCTGGCCGAGGCGAGAAATAAGAACAATCCTTTACCGATCCAGAAGAAGTTCGCGGAAGACAACGAGGCTGTAGAAAAAGTCCCCGACAACTAAAATTGGGGGTACCTAAATGGTCTCCTGACTCGAGATCGTGGCTTATAAGTCAAATGCGGCGGTCGTTTTTCTTGTAAATTTTTCACTTTGACTTTTTCTACAGGCTCAACGCTTAAGCTCAGCTGTCACTATTGAGCGGTCTGCCGGAAAGGTATTCTGTAGGGACTAAACAGTTTTCGCTAGAAAGGAATTTCCTCCTCCGACACTTTCACCGGCATCCATGGATAGTCTTCGGTGTCCGAAATAAAGTTAATCGCCGCGTATATGCGACCCCAATATTCAGGCAATTCCTCGTTTGGCGATTGCGATTCAAGTGGTGCGCGATCAACGCTCCACCGCGTGGCCCCTTGATCCGTAGCTCTAGCTCTAATCCCAATCACCTGCACAAGCCGGCCCCGCGCGAGCTGGTCTTCGCGCAAAAGCTCCGTTTCTTCGGTCAGTTGCGCAAGGACATTCTCAAGGCAGCCCTTGATCTCCGCATGGTTCTCTACCAGGATTCTTCGACTGAAAGTAAGACCAACTTCCTTCTGACCTTGGGGCAATAGTTCCTCTGATAAGCGGAGGACCGGAATTCGCTCGGTAACGAAAAGGACCTCGCGGTACTGCTGCCAACTGCGGCCGCGAGTGGCCCTGCCACTCACGACCGTATTGCCATAGCGCAGAGTGAGCCTCACCCAGCGCTCATCCTTGCTCTGCGAGAAGCCCATCGTCACCTGATCAGTACCAAGCGTCCGAAGTTGCACGTACCACTCATCCGTCGTGTTGGTGGGCACGCCCTGTGCGCACTGGATGACGTCAATCAAGGTTCTCTCGACCTCGGAGAGCATCTGATTTGCGTTTAACTTTACCACCTCAACGTCATTTGGGCTGAGGGGGCGGAAATGCGCCATCGCATTTCGGATCGTCCCAATCTCCTGCAGCTTGAGAGTTACTACGTTTCTAGCTGCCAGAAAATAGTCTTTGAAAACGGGCCAGTATGAATCGTGTGTGATCAGACGGACCAGCTCACCACTGGTCATGTGCATCAGCGGAGATTGGATGGGATAGCTCAAGTAACCAAACGTCTTGCCTTGCTCGATTCGGCGCTTGGCAAGTGCACCGATCGAGGTCTTAGTGTCTTCGTCGCTCGCAATCTCGAGATCCTTCCACTTGGAACCATAGCGTTCCTTTAGAACTAGATACACGAAGAGCCGCAATGCGTTCTCGACGCGGAAGAGAACCGTCAGCGCTTCATAGTAATGCGGAAATAGCCACGAGAAGGGAACAGTTAG
>VBLN01000491.1:2815-3358 GCA_005878685.1 Deltaproteobacteria bacterium
CTTTTGCCATTGCATGATCTCACCGAATGCAGCCTAATAGTTGAACTCAGGCATTACTGTTAAACGATCAGCTTTCAAATGCAGGATTAGACGTGCACTAATGGATTTACACGGTAAACAGGAATACTATCCTGATCCCTGTACCTTAGCAAGTAAATGCCTGCCTTGCTCGACAGAACGTTGGTGGTGAAATATTCGTGAAAATCGATGAGCCTCAGAGGTAAGTTGACGCTTTTAAGCGATTTGAAGTGGTCAGATACTGTGGAAAAGAAAAGCCTGCCCTCTATCTCTCGGGAAAAAAACCAGTATGCCTCCTTTTCTCCCCCTTGTGGTGGGAATTAGAACGTCCGCTGACTTCCTTTTTTTTACACTTCTTCTTTTGGATGAATATCGCGAAAAACAGCTAACGGATATACTGTCAGATTCGGATATCTGTCGAATTTGCTCAACCTTTCTAGACCATCGAAGCCTCTAAATAGACCTCTAATGGCGGCTTCAAAGCCAACCGCCTCCTCTTTCTTACTCTCCGGTTCTTGACTTTCA
>VBLN01000117.1:0-1052 GCA_005878685.1 Deltaproteobacteria bacterium
GGTCATTTTGAATCGCCGAGACCAGGACACCCTTAGAGAGCCCCTTGATTCTGAGACTCATCAGGAAAAGGTAGGGAATGGGCTGCAAACCGCCTTGGCCCCTTATAGCGACTGATTGACATTGCATTTATGACCGGTATGGTGATCTAGCGACGTCGATCCAAGATTTGGTCCTCTTGGGGTTACGTCCCTGATCATTTCCTAAGGTTTAACCGTTCAGCTGTGTTTGTTGAGGGAAGATAGACGGAGCCTTCCTGATGGATAGGCCGAAGAACTTCGCATACTCTTTAAACCAAAAAATTCGCCGCATGGCCAAGTGGATCATGCGGTCGGTTACAAGCAGATCAAAGGAGAAGCGCCTCGACCTTCATAAAGAAGAGATCGAAAAGATCCTACTTGTACGAGCTACTTTTCGCATGGGGGACTCGATTCTTGCAACGCCGGCCATATCCGTATTCCGCAAAAATTTTCCCGGTGCCAGGATTGATTTTGTGGGGTCGCCTATATCTCGGAAGCTTTTCCGTAATCTTCCGATTGATCACCATTTTTCTATTACCCGCCGTTTCCCCGACTCCTCATGGGCCTACCTTGCCCTTATTAAGCAACTAAAATCTGTGAACTATGATCTTGCCATTGACCTGAGTTGTTCACAGTCAGCCATGGGTTCTTTCATTGTGGGATTTTCGGGGGCACGCTTTCGCGCCGGACTCCGAGGAGAGTGGGATCGTTGGTTCAACGTTCGAATTCCCAGGCCGTCCGAGAGAAACAAATATAGAATCTTACCAGCTTTTCTTAGCGCTCTGCACCTGAAAAGCCGCGAGACTTTTCCCTCATTGATTTTCTCGTTTGCAGAGAAAGAGGAAGGAAGAAGGAGAATAGAGAGTCTGGTCGGACAAGATGGAAGTCCTATCGTCGGTGTTTTTGTCGGAGGAAGGAAGGCGTGGGGGAAAAGATGGCCTATTAAGAATTTCTGTGAACTGATTTGGGCCCTTCATCGGCGGGGGATAAGTGTCGTTACCTTCTTCGGACCTGAAGAGAAGGATTTGATCGGA
>VBLN01000117.1:1075-18531 GCA_005878685.1 Deltaproteobacteria bacterium
GGTTTCCAATTGCCATCTCTTTGTAAGTTGCGATAGCGGTCCCATGCACCTGGCTTGCGCCCTGGGCACGCGCACAGTCGCCATATTCCAAGAGCCTAATTTCGACCACTGGGGTCCTCCGCCAAGTCTAGGGCAGGTCATCTACCAATCCGGTGGGTGCTCTGTTGATGAGATTTTGAGGGTTTGTCTTTTGGAGTTGTCTGATGCCTGTGTGGAAGGTTCTTTGAATTTCTCTCGCTTGGTCTCCGGGTCCACTGCCGTGTTGTGAACTGATTGGTATGCTCTCGCACCGATATTCGTCTAAAGGAGGGTTTTGAAAAAGTCCATTTTTTTGGTCCTGAATTACCCCGCTTGTTGCCCTCCAAGTCCCAACAATCTTCACAACACCCCATTCGGGTGCCTGGCGTGCAGACCACCCGATAATGAGTTATTATGTGGGTCATTGTCGCAGCCGTGTTGCATGGAGGATCATGGTAGGTAGCGGGAAAGCCTATGGGACAATTTGTCTCTCATCTCCATTTTGCTAAGCCTATCTTTCTTTTTTTTCTACTGCTTCTACCGTTGCTTTGGCTCAGATGGCAAAAGCAATTGTCGGCCGTGAGCCTGTGGCGATCCATCATCTATTTTTTGTTGGTGCTTGCCTTAGCAGATGCGGAGTGGTTGGACAATGTAAAAGTCAGCGAGATAGGAGGTGACGAGCGCATTTTCGCCTTTGATCTTTCCCGGAGCGTCCCGACGCCAATGCGCCGGTGGATGGAGCGCGCCGCCAAGGAAAAGCTTTCGCCATCTAAGAAGGATCGCATCTTTGTTTTTGCAGGCGGTACGCTAGAAGTTCAAGACTGGGACCAGTGGGTAAGAGGAGCGAAATCCGCTGAGCCCATTCAGCCGAACCGAACCAATCTGGAAAAGCTTTTTTCCGTGCTCTCTGGCCTGCCGGAAAAACCTCGGAATGTTTTCCTGTTCACTGATGGTTGGGAGAACGAAGGCGCCGTGGAAAGCCTACTTCCCTCCCTGGCGTCGTCTGGAATGAAGGTTTTCCCTTTGTTGCCGCCTGATCGGCCCGTGGTAGCCAATGTGGCCGTGAAAAAAGTGCTAACGCCGTCCGAGGCCAACGGCGGAGACAAAATCAACTTGAAAGTATTGGTGGAAAACCTAAATGATAGAGAGGTCGAAGGCAGCCTCACCTTAAGACACAACGGCCAGCCGTTTAAGAGTGAGACGATAAAGATTACGCCAGGAAGCCACATCTTCAACTATCAGACGACTCTGCCTGAAGGACCTATGGTCTCTTTTCAGGCGAGTTTGATATCTCGCCGGCCTGAGTCGGATCTCTTTCCGCAGGACAACCAGGCGACGGCTTGGGTTGCGGTACGCACTAAAGATAGAGTTCTCCTTTTTAATGGCCATGCTGGCGAAGGCAGATATCTAGAAATGCTCCTTAAGCGACGCGGTTTTCAGGTCGATTCCGTTATTCCCAATGGGTCAACCCCATCCGCGGCGGGGTACGGTCTTGTGATCTTTAATAATGTCGAAAGAGAAAGATTCTCCCGCAATTATTTGACAACCATAGAACGGCATGTGGGTGGCGGGAACGGCTTTCTCATGTTGGGAGATGAAGGCAGCTTCGGCCCTGGCGGCTATATGCAGACGCCGATTGAGACGATTCTACCTGTGGAGCTTAAAGAGCCGAAAAAAGAGGAGAAGAACCGAGCAGTCATCTTGGTCATCGACAAATCCGGCAGCATGCGCGAAGAGAATAAAATTCTCTACGCCAAGGAAGCGGCGAAAGCGGTCATCGGGCGACTCAAGGATAACGATTTGCTTGGGGTGGTGGGTTTTGATATCGAGCCCTTCGTCGTTGTCCCGCTGGCCCCTGTCGAAAAGATTCGGGGCACCTTTGCCTCGCAAATTGACCGTTTGAGAGCCAGTGGTAGGACTTATGTCTATCCCGCGATTGTGGAGGCGAAGAGGCAGCTTGAGCGCCAAAGCGCCGGGCGAAAGCATGTCATCATCCTGAGCGACGGTATTACAGGAGGGGCTCAAGGCGACTACGTCGATTTGGCTTCCGTGATGAGGAAGGAGCTTAAGATCACGATTTCTGCCGTAGCTATAGGGGACGACGCGGACATTGCGCTCATGAAACGTATAGCCCAATACGGGGGTGGGCTTTTTCACCACGCCTTCGATCCCACGACGCTGCCGCAAATCGTCCTGCACCAGATGGAAGAGAACTCCGAAGACAGGCCTAAGCAGAGAGATTTCATTCCTGTTCAGGGAAGAGGTTCTGAGCTTTTGGAAGGATTCCATGAGAGATCTTACCCATCTTTGAAGGGGTACATAGAGACAGAGCTAAAAAGAGGGGCGCATCTCGATTTGATGATCCCCACAGACAACAGGAGATCCCCGCTTCTGGCGTCATGGAACTACGGCAAGGGAAAGGCAGTGGCCTTTACTACAGATATGACCGGGCGGTGGAGTAGAGACTGGATCCAATGGGCAGCGCTGGAGAGATTTTGGGGTAAGGTCTTTGAATGGCTGCGCCCGCCTAAAGAATCCCTGCCTCCTCATGAGGTGAAGATCAATCTGTTTAAGGATCGGCCGGTCTTAGACCTCTACCTCTACGACGAAAGAACCGACAGCAGTCTCTTTCGCTATTCCTCCACCGGCAAGGAAGGCAAAAAGGAAGGCTTGTTAGAAAAGTTGGCGCCAGGCCATTACGAACTTATCGAAGAGCGACAGGGGCGGAGGATTTCTTATCCGCCGCTGGGCTATACCTTGACCTTTGATCCTAAAAGCGAATTGCCTCGGGAGCAGTTTAATATCCCATTACTGGAACAACTTGCCCGAGTCACCGGCGGCGAGATCAATCCCAAACGAGTGGAGAAACCTAAAGAGCAAGAGAAGACGATGCGTGCCTCCAGACCCCTAAGGGTTTTCTTTATTCTGCTGGCCTCGATCTTTTTTCTCCTGGAGATTGTCTTTAGAAGGTTCTTTTTCCACCTGGGAACTTAAGAAGGGCTCTGGAGAAGCCTCAGACTCCCTGTTCCAGTCGGAAGCTTTTGACCTTCCGGCTGAGGATGATGGCTTTTTCTTGACTCTCATGGGGCCTCCGCCTATTATTTGAAAAGCAAAATATGGATTCGTCAAATAATCCAGGCTTACTTATCTCAGATCGTCCCGCTTAAACCTCGACGCCGCACGCCTGTAGGGTTCCGCCGTCATCGGTAAGCAAGAGACGGTCGTTTAGCCCGGAGGTGATCATGCGGCAATTTCGTTTCAGTCCGGCTCTACCCGAAAGCCCAGCTCTCAACACGGGTGACGCACTCATTTTGCTGGGCATTTCCACCATACTCTATGGGGGTGTGCGCTTAGCCTTCAACGCGCCGGCAGTTATCGCCGGGCCCGACATCTCCCTCTCGCCCTTAGCGTTGCCTTGGTATGCTTTGCTTTCCGTTGGGCGCATGGCGGCCGCGTATTTCCTATCATTGCTGTTTAGCCTGTTTTATGGCTACGCTGCCGCGCGCAACCGCACCGCACGGACCCTGCTCATGCCCTTGCTGGACGTGCTGCAAAGTGTGCCGATTCTTTCATTCCTGCCGGTGGTTTTGCTCAGTCTTAGCGCCGTTCTACCACAGGCATTCGCCGCCGAAGTCGCGGCCATCATGCTTATCTTCACCTCACAGGCGTGGAACATCACCTTCAGTTTTTATCAATCTATGACCACAATCCCGCATGAACTGCGTGATGCCGCTGCCGTGTTTCGCTTCGACCCTTGGCTGCGCTTCAAAGCAGTCGAGCTCCCTTTCGCTGCGATTGGGTTGCTGTGGAACAGCATGATGAGCTGGTCAGGCGGTTGGTTTTTCCTCATGGCCGCGGAAATTTTCAACGTTGGGAGACGTGATTTCCGCTTGCCGGGCCTCGGTTCTTACTTGCAGAAGGCGGCGAACGAAGGAAACTTGCCCGCTATCCTCTTCGGCGTGGTCACGCTGGTGGTGGTGATCGTCTTGCTCGATCAGTTCGCGTGGCGGCCCCTCATCGCATGGACCGACAAATTCAAAGTAGACATGGTAGAAGGCGATGAGCCACCGAGATCCTGGTTTCTCGATCTAATTTCGCGCGCGTGGCTTGTCGAGCAATTCGGTGCGCGCGTCTGGCGACCGTTCAGCGAGTGGGTTGACTGCGGATTTCAACGCCGCATGAGTGGGGTCATTGCATCGCCGGAACCGTCCGCCGAGGCGGGAGCTTCACGCTTGGCGATTGGAATCCTGACTGGGTTCTTGCTCGTGGCTCTATACGGGAGTTATCGGGGTGCAGCCCTGTTGGCAACCCTTCCCGGTTCAGCATGGGCGGGATTGGGAAAGGGAATGATCGCCACTTTTTTCCGGGTGAGTGTTTCGCTGATGATTACCTTGCTCTGGACCATTCCTGTCGGCGTCGTGATTGGGACGAACCGCCGTCTTTCCATCGTTCTCCAGCCAATCGTACAAATCGTGGCATCCATTCCGGCTACGGCACTTTTTCCCGTCGTGCTGCTGGCGTTGTTGCAAGCGCCGGGTGGTTTGAACATCGCCGCCGTTCTGCTCATGCTAATGGGAACGCAGTGGTACTTGCTGTTCAACGTGATTGCCGGCGCTGCGGCTATCCCGCAAGACCTACGCTACACGACAGACCTGCTCCGCCTCTCATCTCTTGACCGCTGGCGGACTTTGATTTTGCCCGCCCTTTTTCCCTACATCATCACGGGGGCAATTACTGCCAGCGGTGGCGCGTGGAATGCTAGCATTGTGGCCGAGCATGTGGAATTTGGCGGCCAAACCCATTCAACGACCGGCGTCGGCGCGCTTATCGCGCAGGCAACAAGTACGGGCGACTATGCGCTCTTGCTGGCGGCGACGTTGGCCCTGGTGATTACTGTCATCTTCATTAACCGGACGTTCTGGCGACGGCTCTACCGTCTGGCCGAAGAGCGTTATCGGATGGATTAACTTGTATCGGAGGATGCTATGAACACCGCGACGACAGTGAATCAGGCTGACAATCTGTTGGACCTCAAAATGGTCGCTAAAGCCTACCGGCTCGAAGCCAAGGAGTTCCTCGCCGTCCGCGACGTGAATCTCTGTATCAAACCAGGTGAGTTCGTTTGCTTGCTCGGCCCATCCGGATGCGGCAAATCCACGTTGCTGCGAATTATTGCAGGGTTAAATTCTGCCACTTCTGGGACGGTGTCGTATCACGGCCTGCCGCTGAAAGGGGTCAACCCATATACTACGATTGTCTTTCAAACTTTTGCCCTTTATCCCTGGCTGACCGTGCAAGAGAACGTGGAAATTGCCCTGAAAGCGCGGGGCGTGCCAACTGCCGAGCGCAGTCAACGCGCCTTGAAACTGATCGATATTGTCGGTTTAGACGGATTTGAATCCGCCTATCCTCGCGAACTTTCTGGCGGTATGCGACAAAAGGTGGGTTTTGCACGCGCCATGGCCGTTGAACCGGAGTTGTTGTGTTTGGACGAGCCTTTTTCCGCGCTAGATGTGCTTTCCGCCGAGGCCTTGCGCGGCGAATTGATGGAACTGTGGCTAAACAAGAAAATCCCCACAAAGGCTATCTTGATGGTTACGCACAACATTGAAGAAGCCGTGTTCATGGCCGACCGGATAGTGATCATGGGCAAGGACCCCGGCCACATTGTGACTGAGATTGCCGTTACGCTTCGCCATCCGCGCCACCACAAGGATACCGCGTTTCAGAATCTGGTCGATAAAGTGTACGCGGCCGTTGCCGGTCAATCCAAGCCGAAAGAAGAGGCGCTCGGAACTCAGCCTGGACAGCCTGGGGTGACCCGGCCGTTACCGCATTCGCAGCTCAACGCGCTCGCTGGCCTGCTGGAGAAACTTGTGGACGAGGGAGGACGAGTCGATCTCTACCGGATGGGTCGCGATCTGGTCCTCGAACTCGACGACCTGTTACCCATCGTGGAGGCGGGGGACCTGCTGGGTTTCACTACAGTGCAAGAAGGCGATCTGTTACTGACCCCGCTTGGGCGGGCATACGCTGATGCCAGCATTCTGGCACGCACGCTTGCCGGTTATTGCCTGGATCTACGAAACGCTCCAGCGCGACGATAATGGGCGGGTCGCTCGGGATTATTTCCACGAGAAGCTGGAAGCCGATTTTGGCGATTTGACCGAGAGACAATTAGACACCGCCATCAGTTGGGGACGCCACGCTGAGCTGTTCGCGTACGACGACAACGATGGGGAATTGTATCTAGAGAGTTATGACGGAAGAATGGCTGAGAAAAGCTTTGCCCTGACCGAACTGTATGAGGCCTGGCCTGTCCTTTCCATACGGGAACGAGTCGAGGGCTTTAAGCTACTCCAGCAGGATCACGCGGAGGATTTCTTTCTGCACCTGAGTGCTCGGGACAAGGGCCAATTGACTTTAGCCCTGCCGTCCGGAGAACGGAAATTGTGGATGAGGCTGCTCGCCCCTGATGAAGCAGCGGACGTAGTCCAGGAAGTCCCTGGCGGAGAACGCGAGGGACTCTTATCGCTGCTCGATGACAAGACCCGCAGGGAAGTCAAAGGGCTTCTGGATTACGCGGAGGAACAAGCTCGGGGCTTGATAAAGCCGAGCTACGCCCGTTTGCGACCTCATATGAGCGTAGACGAGGCTGGGAGCTTTCTACGCAGAGATGCGCGGGATCGGGCAAAGAACGTATACTATGCCTACGTGACCGATGCTGAAGAACGGCTCGTGGGCGTAGTCACTTTCAGGGATTTGCTGACGACGCCCGGCGACAAGACGATCCAAGACGTTATGAGCACCGACGTGATCACAGCTCCTGAGCATTTGGATCAAGAAGCGCTCCGCCAACTTTTTGCCCAATACAATCTGCAGATGATCCCCATCGTAGACTCGAAAGGGCGCATTAAGGCAGTGGTCACTAAAGACAAGATCATCGACATCGTATAGCCGTACCCCTGCGGGGCGCCGTGCACCCGTCATTGCGTTAGGAAACGTTGCATTAGATAACACGGCTGAAATTTGGCCGATGTGACTGCAAATCAATGCCACACGGAGGAACTATGAAAACGATCCCATCCTTGAAGCTGGGTGAGGAGGGAGCGATGGCAACGAAGATCGCGAGATTGCAGAGCCGGGCACGGCCGCCGTCAGCGTTCAGCACGGAGACTTCCTCTCATCGCTCTGCTTCTCTGGCTACCATTTTTTTCTTGAGCAGGGCAAAGAGATGTTTGGCGAAGTCCGTGTTGTCCTGGTAGCCGCGGAACCTTTCGGACCCGACTCCCAGGGCCGCAACAAATACGGGTTGGTTTGTGTGCGCTGTGGTGCCCCAGTAGGCCTGGATGTTGTTCGCGATCATCAGACCGAGACAATTGACGACCGGGTTGGTGTATAGGTTTCGCGCCACCACTTGTTTGTTCAGCAGCATGTTCTTAAGGTCCGGAGCCATGATAAATCCATTGAAGTGATCCCTCATCAGTTGATCCACCGCCTCGGCAGTCGGATTCGGACCGAGGATTTCGGCTGCTTTCTTTAATGAGATCTTGATCGACTGAATTTTCTTGAAATCCTGCTCGGTTGCCGCAATTCGTTTCCTGTTGACGACAGAGAGCTCTTCTAAGGCTTGGGTGAAACCCAGACCGCCGATCTCATGATCGGAAGTCACCAGAATCAATGTCTCCTCCGGATGCCTCAAGTAAAACTCGTAGCCCACCCCGACGGCCCGATCAAACTCACGGTATTCCTGAATCAACGAGGCGATGTCCAGGAGATGCGCGGCGCTATCCACATGCTCGTCTTCTATAAAGAGCACGAACCCGCTACGGTTTCCCTCTTCGAGACGACGGATCGCGGCCCGCGTCATGTCCGACACGGAAGGCTCGTTGGTTCCATGCCGATCGATTTCGAAGCTTATCTCCCCAAGGCTGAAGAGCCCCAGCACTTTGGCTCCTCTGGCACGGGCCAGCTCGTTTTTGTCAGCAACGTAGACATAGCCTCGTTTTACAAAAGCGCCGATCATGTCGCTATCATCTTTTCGGCGGCTCCCCGGTTGGCTCCTCGGGAGAAATTCGTCCCTGCCGCCGCCCATGAGCAGGTCCGGCTCTAGCTTGAGATATTGGTCGACGATGGGACCGTATAAGGTTCGGTCGGGGACATGCCCTGCAAAGGCGGCCGGGCTGGCGTCGTAAAGGGTGGAGTTTGTAATCAGCCCGATGCGCATCCCATTTTCTTTGGCGATCTCCAGCACCGTCTTGGGTATGGTGCCGTCTTCACAGCTGCCGATGGCTCCGATCTTAGCCTTGCAGCCGCTCGCCAACGCGGTAGCCGCGGCCGCGGAGTCGGTGCTAAGCGAATTAGCGGCGTGGGTCGTCATGAGCCCGATGGACCCCTGCTTCATGATCTTGTCGACGACGTTTAGTCCCTCGTTGTGGATGATGCGGCTGTACATGCGGGTGATTTCCATGTGGGTGATGCCGGCACCGTCAGAAAGAAAAATGAAGATATATTTCGGGCTAGGAGGCGGCACGGATGCCGCCTTTCTTTCGCTCTGTACGGCAGCACCCAGGAGGGCGACGCCCGCGATTAGCAGGACTGGGAGCAGACTGAGTTTCGCGGGTCGTCTCATAGGTAACCCCGTTTGAGGTTCGAGTCCTGTTGCATCGTGTGAGGCTTTTTTAGGTTTGGAGGGTTGGCTTCTCAGTCGGTTGGTGTCGCATTTCCAGCCATAGAGAGAGAATCATATAGTAAATGGGAAACAGAAGCGAAGCCAGCACAATAAAGGTTGAGCGGCGTGGCAGGAGGTAGATCGTGATACAGACCAAACCTCCCCATAAGATCCCCAGGCCTACGATTAAGTTGCGCCAGACAGGGTTGCGACTCGGGTAAAGATAGCGGATCGGGACGAAGACCATGACCGAAAGGATGATGATCAGGAAAGCGTTCGTCCAGCGGGGAGTTTGCATGACGTAAAGATAGAAGGCGACAATGTTCCAGTAGGAGGGGAAACCCAAGAAGAAGTGATCCGAGGTTTTTGCCTGCTTCTGGCAGAAGCCGTAGGCACTCGCTAACAACGGCAATGCCGCAAGCCACAGAGCGTCGTTCTGAGGAAGGAGATCGGCCCAAATGAGGAGAAAGACGGGAACAAGAACATAGTTAAGGTAGTCAATAATATCCTCCAGGCGATCTCCATCGAACCACGGGATAAGCTCTTTCACCCGAGCTCGTCGAGCAAGGGTCCCGTCGCTCGCATCGACCAGGACCGCCAGCAACATCAGCCAAAAGGCCGCCTGAAATCTTTCTTGCGGTATAAGCAGCAGGGCAAGAAAGGCGATCACGGCCCCCGACGCCGTGTAGAGGTGAACGAGCCAGGCGAAGATAAGTTTTCGGGGAAGCACCGCCGGAGACCTTAGTCCTCTGCGCTCTGTCTCACTGCGCCGATGCCGTGTAGCTGGGTCTTATTTTAAGACGCTGGATCCATGCCAGCGTGTTCTTATATTTCGGCTCGACTGGGATATTAAAGCGCTCCAGCAAGTCGAAGTTCGCCATGTAAGCGATGTCTGCCAGGCTGAACGTGCCGGCCAAATATTCTTTGCCTGCTAATTCGCTCTCAATTCTGTCGAAGCATTTCGCGATTTCTGCTTTGGCGCGTTCGATGAGGGCTAAATCTCTCTGACCCTCCGGCTTGGAGCGGACTTCATGGAAGATCTCGACAAAAAGAGGGTTGAACTGGGTGTCGCGGAAGTCCTCCATGAGGCGCGCCCGCGCCCGCCCTTCGGAGTCTTTGGGAAGAAGGGGAGGGTAGGGGTACTCGTCTTCCAGATACTCATTGATGATGGTGGAGTCGTAGACAATAAACCCTTCGTCATCCAGGGCGGGCACTTGACCTAAGGGATGGATCTTCAGGTAGTCGGGGTTCTTCTGCTCCTTTTTTGACAGGTCGATTTGAATACGGTCAAATTCCAGCCCCTTTTCGATCAGAGCAATTCTTACCTTGCGTGAGTTGGTCGAGAGCGGAAAATGATAGAGTTTGATCATAAAAACTAGCGCCTCCGTGAGCTACATCAATTGCACTATCCATAGCATAATTCACGGACTGCTTGCTATGGTTTTTTTATCTAGAAGGGGAGGGCGACTATCAAGGATATGGAGCCGGGGGATGAGAAGTGGGACTAGACTGGGAAGGAGACGTGGCCGGTTGCGTGCGGACAAAATTCAGCGATTCTTTGCTTGAAGCGATCCTTTGCGCGACGTTCAGCACAAGATCGCTTACCTTTGCCATCCCTTCCATGTTGAGCTTCTCCCAGTCGTCGGTAGGACGGTGATAGTCCTCGTGGATGCCCGTGTAGAAGTGGAGAGCCATTCGACCCGAGGAAAATTGGATCTCAAGCTCTACCTCTTTGCCGGCTTGGCTCACCCAGGCCGAAAACTCCTTGGCAGTATCGGCCCCGGAGACCGTGACCTGACTGTCTTTCATGCGCCGCACCATATCCATATTGAGCATGGCCACGGTGGATCTCAGGGGGAATGGCGGGTGCTCGACATAATATCGCGAGCCCCTGATCCCCAGCTCCTCTCCCGTAAAGGCCGTAAAAACAATAGTCCTGAGGGGTCGATGAGTCGGGAGACTCAACCTTCGCGCCAGGTCCATGAGAACGGCCGTGCCCGATGCGTTGTCATCCGCCCCGTTATGAATTTGTCCTTCGGTGCTCGAGTCGCGGGTGCCGAAATATCCTAAGCCTATGTGGTCGTAGTGAGCTCCGATGACGATATTTTGCTCTTTAAGCGAAGGATCAGAGCCGGGAAGAATACCGATCACGTTGTCTGTTTTTTTTGTGATCTTTTCCAAGGCTACGCGGAATGAAGCCCTGAGTCCAGAAAGTGGGACGGAAGCGGGCTTCTCATCGCGATCGATCTCCTCTTTCAAAGCGGCGAGCGAGATGTTTGAATCCGCAAGCCATTTTTCTATGATCTCCCGCCTGACCTGGAGGGCGACGAGACCGGAATCATTCCGGCTCATACTGCGGCGTAGAGAAATCAACTCCCTTTGTCCTGTCGGGGTAGGATTGGGATCGACGAGGATCATTGCGATCGCCCCGTGGTTTCGGGCGTTGGCTATTTTTTCGCTCACTGCGGAATAACGCGTAGCGGTAGCGGCTCGTAGCGAAGAACTAAGGCGATCTTGCCGCTAGCGTCCACGCCGGCATAATCGTCGTAGTCGTAGCCCTGCGCGGTGATGCCGTACCCGACAAAGACAACTTCGCCCTCGGCCTCCCCGGAGCGGGATGCGCCAAAGGGCGTCCAATCTCGGTCTACCACCAGAGGCGAGTTTTCCGAGAGAATAGCGGCAGTTGGCTCTTTGATTTTAGCTCCCGTGACGACCTCCAATTCTTGGAAATAAGTTCCTTTGTCTCCTCCTGGGACGAGCCCGTACTGCTTGAACTCGCGGGCGATGTAGTCTCTCGCAAGTTCAATGCCGGGAGTGTCCACGCCGCGGCCCATAAGCTCGTCTGACGCGAGATAGCGCACATGTCTCTGGATCTCCGCGCGCGACCGAGCCAAATCCGGTGTCTCGGCGGTCCATCCTGAGTGCGTGAACGTCCAGATGAGGATGAGGACGAAGAAAGCGCTTGCGGATTTGATCTTGTCTGCACAAAATTCCCCGCTGGAATCTTCGCGGCTCTGAAGCAACATATATGGAAACTAGCAGATTATCGCGGCCTTTTGAAGTTACGATCACTTGCTTTGCGAAACCCTCAGCGGGGTGTTATAAATTTAACAAGAAACATTTACCGAAGGAGGTCGACCCATGGCTAAATCGGTGGTTGTCTTCACGCAGACCGGTTGAGGACCGTGTCATAGAGAGAAAGAGTTTCTTTCTCAAAAAGGCATCCCGTTTGTGGACAAGAACGTGCGCGAGGACCAGGCGGCATTGAAAGAGCTGCTCGCGATGGGTTATCAGAGCACTCCTGTCACGATCATTGACGCGGAGGTTGTTATTGGCTTTGATCAGGCACGGATCGAAAAACTGTTAGGATTGTAGGGTTGGAGTCAAGGGCCAAACTCGCGAAGGCAGACGAAAATAAGGTTAAAGCGCTTCTGGATGCAGCTTAGAAGCTGGAGACCCCAGCGCCTGGACGAAGAAGACCAATGAGGCCCTGGGCCTGTTGAAGAAATACGTCAGTTTCTTTTGATCTCAGAGGTCCATTTGGAGGAACTGAGCATTCTCCCCGTAATCCCCCGGGACTCATCCGAGGCGAGAAAGACAAAAACCTCAGGCACTGATTCAGGTTCCTTTCCCTGATAGCGGGTCATTTTGGTCGCCACGTAGCCCGGGTCGACCGAATTCACCCGGATATTATGGGATCTTACCTCAGCGGCTAAAGTCTGAGTGAATCCTTCAACTCCCCACTTTGACACTGAATAAGCGCCAAAGTTAGCGTAGCCGCTGCGGCCAAGTCCGGACGAGACGTTGATGATGGAACCGCTATTCTGGCGGACCATCAGCGGCAACACCTCTTTGGTGACGAGAAAAGGGCCGCGCAGGTTGACTGCGATGGTATAGTCCCACTTCTTCACTTCTAATTCAGTGAGCGGCGCAGGCCGCGTCATGATTCCGGCGTTGTTCACTAGAATATCGATCCGGCCGTAGGCTTTTTGAATTTGTTGACCAAGGTTCTTTACCGACTCTTCGAGCGAAACATCGCACACCCATCCGCGGCACTCACCTTTGAGTCCTTGGATCTCACGCACCGTAGCATCGATTTCCGAGTCGGTCCTCGCGCAGATCGCAAGTTTTGCGCCTTCGCGGGCATAAGCGAGCGCGACGGCTTTCCCGATCCCCCTCGCGCCTCCGGTGATGAGAGCGACTTTATCTTTCAGTTTCATAAATGAATCTTAGCGATCATTTACAGTTTGCGTCCCCGTTCTTATAGTTCGGTGGCCGTTCTCAATCGAGCAAAGCGCTGCTTCATCAGGTCAACCTGATTCAGATAGCGGCGCAGGCTCTGAGTCCCGCAGCGCTCGCCCGTGGTCACTTGAAAGCCTCGTGTGACAAAGGTCTCTCCCCTCTTCACCCCGCACAGGTGAATCACGGCAGCCAGCTTTTGCCTTTGAACGAGGCTGGCCTTTGCGACGCGGCGAGCAGCCAGCGTATTGACCACGCTCTGGTGGAGGTAGGCAGCAGTCATTTGGGTCGAGTGGCTCGGTATGATTCGGGTATAGAAGCTGTTGAACCAGCAGGAACGCAGGTCGTACCAGGCACCATCAGTGACAACCTTATGATCCCGGATGCAATACTTTCGCGCCTGAGCGAACGTTCCGTCGGTGATTTGAAACATGCCGAGCGCGCTTGAGGCCGGACGGTAAATTTCGAAGGGGTTCCAGGACCACTGCCAGCGCCAGTAGGTGCGGGCGACGGGGTTTCCGTCACCTTCGACTTGAGCCAGGGTGGCGAGGAATTCAGGCGAAAGGATGCTGGTGGAATACTTCTCGAAGAGGGGTCCGTAGCTCTGCCATGTGGACTGAGGACTCTTTGATAAGGACGCACTGACCGGAGCGAAGAGCTCGCCGGGTTTTCGGATGACCTGATAGGTCCAGTTGAGCAGGAAGAATCCGCCGATCGCAAGAACGCAGCACCAGACAACAGCTCCCCTCCGGCGGAACCTGGTGATCCCGCTGGACCTTTGCTTAGAATAAAGGTATCGAATGCCGCTATGGACCGTAGCTGTCATTATGTCACACCAGCAAGCTCTCTCAGATCAACCTTTTCCCCGATCCGTTCGTTTCCAGCTTAGCGCAGATCTCTCCGGTCGTGAAGACGCTACTTCCCCTCTGTCATCCGAACCTGGGTCGAGAGGTGGTATTTTAAGCCATCGATCTCGTAATCCAGCTCGCCGTAAAAGGCGAGATAGCCTTTCTCTGGAGGAGTAACTTCGCCGATGACGAGATCGTTCGAAAAGGTTACGGCCTGCTCTCTCCACTGAGCCCTACGAAAGTCCGGCGTCGGCGCCTGTGCCACCCAGAGCCTTGCGCCTGTAGGAGCGGGCGTCGCCTCAACCGTTAGGCGCGGCCTGCCGTTCAGCGTCTCGTGCTTCCACTTCAGGTTCGGCATAGCTCTGCCAGTCATTTGATGACGGGAGAAAGCTGCGAGGCCGTTAATGAGATGGGCGAACGGATCCGAGGCAGCTCCGTCTTGTCTCAGGTCGTGCCCGGCATTCGGGACGTAAAGCACCCATTTGTCGCCTCGAAGCTCATTCCAGTAGAGGTTGAGCGCGTCTGTCACCCAGTAGAAATCGTTACTCCCGTTAATGATCAACTTAGGCAGGGTCAACCTGTCGCGATACACCCAAGGGTCTACCATGCTCAACAGGCGCTGGCCTTCGGGTGTTTCAGGTATCGGCAGCAAGCCCCGGCTAATATAGGGTGCGAGTCTGGCGCTATAGTCGCCGAACGCTTCGAGTTGTCTGGGCATCTGGGCGCGCATGTTTAACGTATCAATCACCGCCGGGGCGATGGCACGAACCCGCTGGTCAGCAGCCGCGGTGAGCCACGTTGTCCAGCCGCGCTTCGACGCTCCGGAGATGATGAAGCTATTGATCGTCGCGCCCCATTCTTGTCTGCCGAACGCCTGCAAGACATCCATGGCTTTGACGACGCTTTTCACCATCGGAAAAAGAAGCGGCCAGTTTTCATCCTTGCTTTTGAGATAACGGACAAAGGTCTCGGCGATCAGATCATCTTCGCGGAGCTTACTTTCGAGCAGTGGCTGATTCGGAATGTGATAGAGGAAGGCCACCGGAGCCCCGATTCTCCGGGCGAGTTCCAAGCCCAAGGAAATATGTGCCGCTCTCGCCGAACCACCCGTAAGCCATAGGAACATAGTCGAGTTTGGAGCGACACTCTGAGGTTGGTAGACTTGCAACTGATGCTCCCATGGAATCCCTTGCCAAACCTGTGACACGAGATGGAGATCGTAGATCCGGTCTCCAGACTGCTCGCTCTGGATCTTGTTCTTTAGTTTCCAACTGAACTGAGCCTCCGGTTTTCGGACATAGTCCCCCAGGTCAGCCCAACCCGGAGCCGCAACTAGGCTCATTCCCATGAAAGCAAACAGAGCGAGAACAAGAAATGACTGCTTGCGGAACATCATAAGGTGCAATCCATTATAGCAACAAAATTCAAAGCCGGTAGACCGGGTGCGGTGGCGCAACTCTCGCGGCAAATACGCCTTCGAAATGTTCTTGACAACGGCGGAAGCACTTTAATAGATTACATGGGACACAGTCTTACAATATGAGACGCCCAACCCTTAGGCTGAAATCCTCCCCCATGAACGGGCGCGGGCCGCAACCTTCAAAACTAGAGGCGAGGCTCTATCGTGTACAGGCCATCGATCGTGCGGCCAAAATTTTAGATTGTTTCACCTTTGAGCAGCCCGAACTTCCTGTCAGCGAAATTGCGGCGAAAACCGGTCTTCATAAAAGTACAGCGCATAGGATTCTCATGGCCCTGGAATACAACGATATCATCGGGCAGAACCAGGAAACTGGAAATTATTATTTGGGACTGAAGCTTTTCAAGTTAGGTAATCAAGCGACGGCCAGAATACAATTAAGGGAGGTTGCCAGGCCCTACTTGATCCAACTTATGGAAGAGACGAAAGAGACTGTTCACTTGGCTGTGCTGGATGAGAACCAAGTCTTGTATTTGGAAAAGGTTGAGGGTCCGCATGCGTTACGTATGCCCTCACGGGTTGGGCGAAGGATTCCTACCTACTGTACTTCGCTGGGAAAGGCGATGCTTTCCTGTCTAGATAAGCAGCAAGTCAAACAGCTGCTTCGCGGGCCGCGCCTAAAGGCCTACACCGCTAACACGGCAACAAATATCGACGAGTTGCTGGGAGATTTGGAGAAGACACGCCGGCGCGGGTACGCGGTCGATGACGAGGAAATTGAGCTCGGGCTCCGCTGTGTGGGTGCTCCAATCCGAGACTACTCGGGGCACATGGTCGGCGCCGTTAGCGTGGCAGGACCATCAGCCAGAATGAACCAGGAGAAGTTACTTTTTTTTGGCGCGCAAGTCATGAAGATGGCGGCCTCCATATCCCGTGATCTCGGCTATGATGTCTTTGGCGGCCGCGAAAAGGTTTTAAGCGAGTAGGAGGCTAAATTGGCCGATTTGAGCGAGGAGCAGATTCGTCAGACAGCCGAGCGACTTTTTGAGGCCGAGCAGCAGCGCAAAACGCTCCGCCCCCTAACCGAAAGTTTTCCGCACATTGAACCGGACGACGCTTATCGGATCCAGTTGGCATTGATTGAGATGAAGAAGGCCCGAGGGGCCAAAATCGTCGGAAAGAAGATCGGCCTCACGAGTAAAGCGATGCAGAAGATGCTCAACGTGAATCAACCGGATTACGGCCATATTCTGGATGGAATGATGGTAGAGGACGGCGGTCATTTTCCGGTGCGCGAGCTCATTCAGCCCAAGATTGAACCGGAGATTGCCTTCATCTTGGATCACGATCTCAAGGGACCCGGGATTACTGCACTGCAAGTGCTCGCCGCGACTCGCCTTGTCGTCCCGGCCCTAGAGATTATCGACAGCAGAATTGAGGGTTGGAAAATCAAGCTATGCGACACGATCGCCGACAACGCCTCCTCGGCTCGTGTGGTGTTGGGCAGCTCGCCGAAGCGAGTGGATCAAGTAGACCTCAAACTGGTGGGCATGGTTCTGGAGAAAAATGGGGAGGTGATCCAGACAGGCGCGGGCGCGGCCGTTTTGGGCCACCCGGCCACGGCCGTAGCCTGGTTGGCCAATGCGGTCGGTGAGTTTGGCGTTACCCTGAAAGCGGGTGAGGTCATCATGCCAGGCGCTATCTCTGCCGCTTCCGATGTTGCGGCAGGCGATCTCTTTTGTGCGTCGTTCGGAGGCTTAGGTATGGTTTCTGTTCGGTTCGTCTAGAGTTCTTAGTAGGTTCAGGGAAGGGTCCACCATTCGCTTGCAGGAGATGAGATTGAGGGGGACCTTAATTTGCTTCGGCGAAACTCGACGGCGCCTGACATCGATTACACTGTTGCCGGCCCAGATGCTCGCGTACGAACCGCTGTACCGGGGTCTTATGGGAATGGGCGTGACCCGGCGGCCGATGGGAGATAATCTTCCCCGCTAGGGGAAACGACAGGTGATTATGAAAGAAAGGGGGGCGCAATGGAAACGACACCAGTTGCCATCTTAGGTTCTGGCAACATCGGCACGGATCTCTTCTACAAGCTTAAACGGAGTCGATCTTTAAGGCCGACGGTCATGGTGGGAATCATTCCGGATTCTGAGGGGCTTGCGCGCGCGCGCAACGAGGGCTTGACCACGACCGCCGAGGGAATCGAGGGACTGCTAAGGCATAAGGATCTGTTCGACATCGTCTTTGAGGCGACGAC
>VBLN01000117.1:18653-22839 GCA_005878685.1 Deltaproteobacteria bacterium
TTTGTCCATGCCATGCGTGAAGTTGCGCCTGTGGAATATGCCGAGATCGTCGCGACGATCGCGAGCAAGAGCGCCGGCCCGGGGACACGGCAGAACATCGACGAATTCACCTATACGACGGCTCGCGGGCTGGAGAAGATCGGCGGAGCGCTGAGAGGAAAAGCGATCATCGTCCTGAATCCCGCCGAGCCGGCGGTCCTGATGCGCAACACCATCTATGGGCTCCTTGATAACTGCGATGCCGAGAAAATTCGGAATTCCGTGGAGGCCATGGTTCTCCGGGTGAGGGAGTATGTCCCAGGGTTTCGTTTAGTGGCTAAACCTCTAGTGGAGGATGTTCCGAACGGCAAGCAACAAAAGAAGGTCACCCTTTTCGTCGAGGTGGAGGGCGCCGGAGACTATCTTCCCAAGTACGCCGGCAATCTCGACATCATGACAGCCTCGGCCGTTAAAGTAGGAGAGGAGATCGGGCGGCATCTTAGGGAAGGCACCTGGAAAAACGAGAAAGCGGAGGGACGCTCATGAACGAGAAACCATTTATCCATATTCTCGACAGCACGTTGCGCGACGGCAGCCATGCGCTCAGCCATCAATTCACGGCGGAGCAAGTAGCTCGGGTGGCCAAGGGACTGGATGAGGCGGGAGTCGAGATGATCGAAGTGTCTCATGGCGATGGGCTCGGTGGTTCGACGATTACGTATGGCTTCTCGAAGCAATCGGAGTTTGAGCTCCTCAAGGCGGCGGCGCCGCTAATCAAAAGAGGCAAGCTTGCAGTCCTGCTGCTCCCCGGAATCGGGACCAAGGATGATCTCAAGATGGCCGCCGACTTTGGCGCCAAAGTGGCTCAGATTGCCACCCATGTGACCGAGGCCGACATCGCTGAGCAGCATATCGGGGTAGCGAAAAAGATGGGAATGGAAGTCATCGCGATGCTGATGCTTTCCCACATGGGCTCCCCGGAGAAAATTGCCGAGCAGGGAAAGCTCATGGAAAGTTTCGGAGCGGATGTGGTCGAGGTCACGGACTCCGCCGGAGCGTTGATTCCGCAGACCGTCAAGGACAGAGTGGGAGCGCTGCGCGCGGCGATCAAGGTCGGTGTTGCATTTCACGGTCACAACAATCTATCCCTTGCCGTTGCCAACAGCGTCGCCGCGATTGAAGAGGGAGCGCGTTGGATCGACGCTTGTACGTGCGGTCTCGGAGCGGGCTCCGGCAACACGCCGACGGAGGTTTTGGCGGCGGTCTTGGACAAGACAGGTTACACCACGGGGATTGACTTGTGGAAGATCATGGATGTTGCCGAGGAGATCGTGCGGCCGCTCATGCAGAAACCGGTGCGGATCGGCAAAACAAGCCTGACCATGGGCTATGCGGGAGTCTACTCGAGCTTTCTACTTCACGCGGACAAGGCGGCACAGCAATTCGGCGTCGACGCCCGGGACATTTTGGTTGAGATCGGAAAACGCAAGGCGGTGGGCGGCCAGGAAGATATGATCGTCGAAGTGGCGATGGCTTTGGCGGAGAAAAGAAAGCAGCACGCAAGGAGTTAATGGAGATGCGACGGCAGTCGGCCTCTGGGATCACAGGAGAATACAAATCAACCCGTGCATAATGGAGGAGGCGTTGAAAGAGCTCAAAAAGTTGAAGATGTGCCTTGTCGCAGGGTAGATTTTCTTCTGGGACGATAGTTCAGATAGCCGCAAGCATGGCGACGAGACAATCCGGGAGGCAGACATGTTGGCCAAAGAGGAACCCGAAGGCAAATTCGCACAGGCGGGCAAGCTAAAAGTTCATTATCACGAGTTCGGCAGCGGCTACCCTCTGATTTGCGTCCATGGCGCTGGTCCAGGAGCAACGGGTTGGAGCAATTTCAAGGGGAACGTCGGGGAGCTGTCAAAACATTTCCGCACGCTGCTGATCGATATGCCGCAGTATGGCAAGTCGGACAAGCCTGTCATCAAGGTGAGCCGCCAATCCTATTTGGCGACTTCCATTCGCGACTTCATGGATAGTTTGAGCATCAAGAAGGCCCATATCATCGGCAATTCTATGGGCGGGCAGGCGGGACTCAAGCTCGCCATCGATTACCCGGAAAAAGTCGATCGCTTAGTGGCCATCAAGGCAGGCAGCATTTTTCAGCCGATGCTGCTGGAGGCGATTCGGAACATCAGCAACTACTATAAAGGCGAAGGGCTCACTCTCGCTAAGATGCGCGAGGTCCTGGAAAGCCTGGTCTACGACCGCTCCAGGATCACGGACGATTTAGTGCAGGAGCGCTTCGAAGCGAGCAACGATCCGGTGCTGGTCGAGCTCTTTGGCAGGCAGCCCGCCGGGCCGCAGGGCGACCTCTATGCCGAACTGCCGAATTTAAAAGCCAAGACGCTGATCGTGTGGGGTCAGGACGACCGGGCGGGAGCCCTCGACGTCGGGCTCTTGATGCTCCGGCGGCTGCCCGACGCGCGCATGCACATTTTTTCCAAATGCGGGCACTGGGCTCACGTCGAACATCGCGATGAGTTCGACCGGCTGGTGCTGCAATTCTTTATGGCGGCCGGCGCGTAGGAGAACAGAATCTACGGGAAACTATGGCTGGAACCCTGACAAATAGCGCGCGGCCGCTGCCGCTTTCAAAGGAGCAGGCGGGATGGGTGACACGGGCCTGGTCTCAGATCGACGAGGGCCGGCTGGCCGAGCTCAATCGACAGATGGCGAGCATTCCGAGCCCGACGGGCGAAGAGAGAGAGTTGGCCCAATTCATGGCTTCCTACATGAACGCGTGCGGGTTTTCAGCTTTTTACCAACCGATTGACGAGAATCAAGGAAATGCCGTCGGAAAATTGTCAGGCAGCGGAAACGGAGTTGAGCTTTTGCTTTATGCGCCGGTCGACACGGCATTTTCGGGCAAGGCTGAGGAAGACTGCCCGTGGGTTGGATTGACGGTTCCGGCCGAGATGACGACCGAGGCGTACATCAAAGATGGCGACGTGATCGGCCTCGGAGCGGAGAACCCCAAGGGTTATGCCGCGTGCGTCGTCGGCGCGGCGGAAGCGGTGCAACGATCGGGTATTCCTTTGAAGGGCGGCGTCGTGGTCGGATTGGGCGCCGGCGGGATGCCGACCAACAAACGTCCTTCGATCCATCGATTCAATGCGGGTCAAGGATCGGGTTGCGCCTTCATGTTAGAGCAAGGTATAAGAGGCGACTTTGCGATCATCGCGAAGCCGGGTTACGCGGTGTCATGGGAAGAGGTCGGGCTTTGCTGGTTTCGAATCTGCGTTAAAGGGTCCCTTGGGTACACAGGAGTCAGGCACGTTGTCGGCGGAAGAAATCCCATTGTGGACGCCGCTAAGATTATCACGTTGCTGGAGGAGTGGTTCCCGAAATATAGCCAGCGAAACACGTCCGGACTCGTCTGTCCTCAAGGTTCGATTAACGCCATCGAGGCGGGCTGGTCTTATAAGCCCGCGTTTATTCCGGCCGTCTGTAATCTTTATGTCGACCTGAGAATCAGCCCGCGGACCAGTCCCACCGAGGCCAAGCATCAATTTGAAGAGGCGATCCGCGAAATACGCCGAGCCCATCCAGAATTGAACCTGGAGTGGGACATGGTTCTCGCCATTCCGGGCACGGCGACCGATCCTGCATCTTGGATCATTCAGTCGTGCATGAGAGCGTGGGAATATGTGGAGGGCAAGAAGCATGCGCCCAGACAGGGAACGAGCGGGGCTACAGACGCTAATATTTTACGCGCGTGGGGGATTCCGACGGCTCGCCTTGGCATGCCGCGCCTGAAGAACTCTTCTAAGGAGCAAAGGCCCGTGTTTTCGATGGAGACGAGCAATGTCTCTGGAATGAAACAACTGACCAAGTGTTTGGTCTATGCGATTATCGATACCTGCACGCGAGACCGAGCGGAAATTCTCAAAGGCGGTTAGGCAAGGATAGCGAGTCGTCATAAGACGTCAGCACTGGATGAAAAGGATGGAAGCGGGTCTCACGCACGAAGCTGGAGAGGTCCAGCAGGCGAGAAATAAAACCAGTCCTTGGCCTCGCTACGAGGAGGCAGCCTTGGGGTTTCGCAACTACTGGTATCCCGCGATGATGTCGTGGAGGTTGGGGCGAAAGCCGGTGTCGGTAATCATTTTGGGGGAACGGCTGCTTTTGATTCGGCACGAAGGCCGGTGTT
>VBLN01000492.1:0-1250 GCA_005878685.1 Deltaproteobacteria bacterium
CTCTCAAAGAATGGAATCCTGTCGAATCGCCAGGAAAGCGCGATTGCAATCAAACCGGCAACAAGCGGATCGCCATGTCTTTCCGCACTTCGACGAAGATGCCGCCGAGTCCGACCATGAGAAACGGACCGTGCTGCGGATCGGTTCGGGCGCCGAGAAGCATTTCGGTTCCCTGGACCATCTCCTGAGTCAGCAAACTGAGGGATGAGAGATGAAAGCAAAAGCTTCCCCTGCGCTTCGACCTCCGCCGCGCTCTTAAGTCCCAGCACCACGGCGCCGGACTCTGTTTTATGAACGATCTCCGGCGCTATAAGCTTTCCTATCGGTTGCCCTCTGGGATCTCCTGCAGTGGGTCGACCACGCCGATCATGCTGTCCCGTGTGACAAGCCGCGCGAGCTCTTCCTCGCTCATCCCGTCTGTGCCTGCCGGCCTCAACGGAAGGACGAGATAACGGATATCAGCCGTGCTGTCATGGACGCGCACCTCTACGCTGTCTGGAAGCTCCATCCCGAACTCCCGCATGACCCCGCGAGGGTCAACCACCGCCCGCTTGCGGTAGTTAAAGCTCTTGTACCAGTCCGGCGGACGACCCAAGATGGGTCTCGGATAGCAAGAACACAAAGTACAGACGACAAGATGGCGGACCTTCTCGGTGTTCTCCAGCACCACAAACTCGTTGATGCTTGTGGCGTCGATCCCCATTTCGGCGCAAGCTGCCCTGGGATCAGCCAATAGACGCGCCTTGAATCGAGGGTCCGCCCATGCCCGGGCTACCAACCTCGCCCCGTTGGCCGGAGATCGCGCTTCCATGTAGTCGATCTGGCGCTGAATCTCTTCCTCTTTCAGCACCCCTTTCTCGAGCAGCAGCTCCCGGATCGCGTAGATCCTCTTAGCGTGCTGACTCAACTCATGCTTGGGATGCTCGTGTTCCTGCTCTCCCTTGCCCAGATGATCATTGCCCATGATTGCAGTCTCCCTTCTTTACTAGGGCTTGAAAAAACTGTTCTCAGGCTAGTTCCAGCCAGTGTTCATAGATGTCTACGTAAAGCTTATCCGACTTCGACACTTTATAATTTTCCCAGACCTCGACTTGGTAAAACCCAATCAGGTAGAGCGGCCGTTTTGGCAATCCATCACGACCATAGGCGAGCGACTCCGGATTTAAAAACTGGCCGTGCATCTTCTCCACCCAGCCGGTTTTTCCCCTGATGTAAAACGGCGTGCGGATATGACCCGGCCGATCCTCCAT
>VBLN01000492.1:1265-5219 GCA_005878685.1 Deltaproteobacteria bacterium
AAACTTTCCGACCGCTGCGTTCATGGATTGCCCCACCGCTTTTCGTACTCAGCGACTTTACGATCAATCTCTTCACGCGTCAGGATTTTCTTCTCGATCAGAATATTCTCTGCGCTCGCAATCCAACGTTCGTAGTAGCTCATGGAGCGGTATACATCGGCATCCATCTCCTCACGAATACGCCGCAGCTCGTCGGTCCGCCGGATTCCTTTCGCACCCAGCGCCTGGTTGACCGCATCCGCGAGAATCTCCCAATCTTCAAGCTGATGCTCGGCCCGTTCAATAGGACCTCCGCCTGGCGTGCCTCCTAAATCATGATGTCCCCTTGGCATAGATCCTCCTTTAGGATTGCCAGTCTACTTGGCCGTTAGAATCTCCTTAAGTTTGGATACCAGAGAAGGGTTGAGTTTGAAGAGATTCCCCACAGTCTTTCTAACTCCTCGACAGTGACAGGCTCAATATCTAGCTTGGTCTTTTTTGTATCCCCAAGGAGCTCGGCGTCATTCATAGTCTCCTGGAACGCTTTGCGCATGTCTTGGATGCCGACTTTAATCAACTGGCGCGCCTCCTCGGTTTTGGCCAAGTTGATCGCCAGAGGAACTTTCGGCAGTTCCGGATGGGGCTTCGGCAGGATCTGAAGCACGACCACCGCATCACCCGACTCTACGGCTTTGCTCCACGTGGCTCTGATCGAATCCCAAGTCCAGCAGCCTCCAGCGAGCTCGCCGCTTTCTGCGGCCAGACGAATCTCCGTGGTCCCTTTATAGCCCGACATAAGCTGGATCGGAAGGCCTAAAGCGGCCTTCAGCATCCTGGCGATATCATCGGGAGCTCCGCCGCCGATCCCGCCCAATTTTACCGGCGTTTTGGCGGCCATCCATTTCTCCATGCTGGTGATGCCGCTCGCCTTAGTGAAGGCGCAGGCTCGGTTATCCTGGACCGGGGCGCCAATAAACTCATACTTGAGAGCATCAAATTCAGTTCCCGGTCGTCCCAAGAGCTGCTCAAGAAATAGGCCCCCTTGGAAGTGCCCCATAGTGAGCCCATCGGGCTTCGCCACCTTATAGATATGGTTGGCCCCAATGAGATATCCAGCGCCGGGCATATTCTCGACAATGACAGACGGATTGCCCGGGAGATGTTGGCTGAGATGCCGGGCAATGATTCGTGTATAGGTGTCAAAACCCCCTCCTGCTGAAGTAGCGACGATGATACGAATACTCTTGCCCTTGTAAAAGGGTTCCTGCCCATGGAGACGAATCTTCACACTAAAAACCAGCACGAACACAACAGCCGACGCCAGCAAAGTCAACTTTCTCGCAAGTATCGTTCCACGAAACATAGGTGGCCCTCCTCAACCGCCAGAGTCATCCGCGCTAGGTCGCTGATGGGAGAGAAAGATCTCCCGGCTCTCTTTGGCGGATTCGAGGATAGCCAGGCAGACCTCCAGTGTCGCTTCTCCCCATCTGCCGTCGTGGAAGACCGGTCTATCGTTGGCGATGGCCTGATAGAGCTCCTCCACTTCAGCCTCGCGCCCTCTTTTTCCCGGCGGGAGCGCCACCTCCTTCTTTCCCTCATCGCCATAAATCAGTAACCCGTCAGGAGACTGTCGAATGTCCCCCTGGTCACAACTCACGAGCGTGAAACCGAAAAACGGCTGATGCCGCTCGCCTTGCCAGTCGTGGCTGAACTCGCCTTCCCTCCGCCCACCGTAACGCATCTGCTCTTTCAACAATTCTTCTTCCTGTGAGCTCGTGATCCCTTTGATTTTCTTTCTCGCTTTTCTGTCCGCCTTCTCCGACCCACCAGAACAGCTCTGCGGTGTCGAAGAAACCGTAGCCGCTATAGACCAAGGTGGCCGGCACTCCGTTCTCAAACTCGAGATAGCAGACGTAGCTTCCCTCATGAGGCCGGGCCGAATCCCAGATGCCCGTGGTCGCGCGGAGACTCCTGACCATTCCTCCGCCGATGAGCCTTGCCACATCAACCTGATGCGGGCCCTGATTTAAAACCACCCCGCGACTCGTCGCCAGCTCGTGCTTCATCCTCGGCCGGTACATGAACTCGTTGTAGTTCCAGCTGTGGATCATGCGCAGGCTGCCCAACTCTCCGCTCTGGACGATCGCTCTGATCTTTCGGATCGGCGGATCGAAGCTGTGCGTGTGGCCGCATAGGAGCTTCGTGCCGTTTTTTTCCGCCGCCGCGTTCATCGCCTCGCACTCTTCGAGAGTGAGCGCCATCGGCTTCTCGACGATGGCGTGTTTGCCGCGCTCGGCGGCGGCGATCACGTGCCGCGCGTGAAGCTCGTTTGGCGTCGCGACATAGACGAAGTCGATGTTGGGGCTCTCGCACATCTCATCGAAATTGGTGTAGACCTCAGCGCCGTACTCTTTGCGGAACTTCGCCAGTGCCTCCTGGCGCACGTCGGCCGCCGCGGCGACTTTAACATAAGGGAGCTTCGAGACCGACGGCAGGATCTGCGTGCTCGCCACTCCCAAACCCGCCATGCCCATCCGTAAGATCACAGTCTCGCCCTTGCTTCCGCCTCCAGGCTTCGGGTGTGTTGCTTCAAGTCGGTCGTGGCGGGGAGCAAATCCGAGATCACCTGCAGATGCGGAAAGCGGTTCAGACTCGGATCTCTAACCACATGGGGCGGCTCTCGTCCTTCCTGGACGTCGCGGATCGCCTTTTCGATGAGCTTGCGCGCGGCGAGGATCGCCTTGTCCGACGAAACCAAATGCTCCTCAGTGCGGTCCTGGATCGTGCCCTGGCTCGTGGTGGCAAAGACGTCGTGCGCCTGAAACCCGTGACCCATACCTGAATAGGTCTTGGTCTTCATCGATTCCCGGTCCTGCATGAACCGGTTTTCTCTATTGCGCACCAATCTGAAATCGGGCGTCAGTTCGGAGCGCTCCCGCTGGATCACCGCCTTGTCCAGCGGCGCTTCCCGGCTGAAGACAAACATATATTTCCAGTGATGCGGACCGAATAACCGTCGCCTCCCGTCTGGCCAGGGAAGGCACCTAAGTTGGGCAGGATAAAATAAGAAACCCTGAGGTAGACCTTGTCGCCCGGCTGCTTTCGGGTCGTGTAGATGCGTACGCCGAAGTCGGTCAGCTCCACTTCTATGGTCGGGGCGAGGTCTTTTCCGACGAGATTGTAGTGGGACTCCTCGCCGCCGCGCACGCCCCGGTATCGCTCTTCTCTGCCTTCGAGAAAGCGATGAAGGTAAGAGAGGTGGACGGGATCGATGTTTCCTTCGTTGGCTTGTAGGTAATTGCACTCCTGGAAGATCTTGCAGATGAGTAGATGGTCGGGAGAGGCGCCGAGAAATTCGTAGTTGGGAAGCAGGGAAGGCTTTCCCGGTGCCATGTAGGTGAAGATCACTCCGCCTTTCTCTTCGCACGGATAGGCCGGATGGCGGATCGCGTCCCGATGCGCGCCCCCTCCAGGCTCGCCCGGCTGTTCCAGACAGCGGCCGTGGATGTCATACAGCCAGCCGTGATAGACGCATCTCAACCCGCCGTCTTCAATGCGACCATAGCTCAGGTCCGTTCCCCGATGGGAGCAGTGGAGTCCTAAAAGTCCTGGACGCCCTTGGTTATCGCGGAACAGGACCAGCTCCTCGCCAAGGATTTTCACAGAGTGAGGCTCCCCTCCAGGAGGGAGCTCGTCCGAGAGAGCGACCGGTTGCCAATACCGCCGCAACAGCGCTCCCGCCGGCGTTCCGGGGTCTGTTCTAGTCAGCAGTTCGTTTTCTTCCTTCGTAATCATGTCAGCGGCCCTCTCTTGTCCATCTAACCAATTTTTACTTCAGCAGCTTGCCAGCCAGAGCGATCGCGGGGTTCCGCAGCTTGAGAACCGATGATTCCAGGTGGGTCTCCAAGCGATAATAGTCCTCGACAGCCATGATGTCTTTACAACCCTCGACACCAAACTCCTTTAGCCATTGTG
>VBLN01000094.1:0-6478 GCA_005878685.1 Deltaproteobacteria bacterium
AGCCTCTTTGACCTTGGGATTTTCGGGCAGACTATCCAAAAAATCGATTCCTCCTCGGGTTGCTTCAGTCGCCATTTTAGTCCACAGGCGCGGCGGATTAGCCTCACGGCGGCTTAAGTTGGAGATCCCTTGCTGAACGGCTTGCGGAGTTTTCGCCAAACGGCTCATGATGTTTCCGATGATATCGTTGGTCGGCTTTACTGTCAGAATGTAGACTGCCGATATTGGGAGGTAGATTTCCGGACACCTGAGACGGTAGTCTTCTTTATTGAACTCGTAATTCTCAATGGTGAGCCGTCCTTCCATGAGGGCATAGTCGACGACCTCATCTCTGCTCAGGCCCTTGACCGATACCTGCCGGAGCTGCTTCAGCGATTCTTGGACAAATGCCTTTTCTTTGCTGTAGATCTCGTCGCTATAATCGTTCAACAAGTGATCGTAGCCTTCGATCCCGTAGTGAATGGCCTCGGTTGGATGAAGCTCAAAGTATTTTTTGAAGAAATCCGTGCAGAATTCGGCAAAGGAGGGCATTGCGCTCTAGTTCCCGACGGGGGCAAACAGGTCGCTCGGTTTCGGATGGTGAGGAATATAGCCCTGATCTTCGGCGTATTGGAGAAACTTCTCAAGGACAACCTGGTTTTGAGGCGTTAAGCCATGCTGGAAAGGATCTTTGCCAAAAGCCTCTTCTTCCTCTTCGATAACAAGAACAGCGCTTGGGAGGGCCAAACGCTTGGGATATTCGTAGGCCTTGCGGCAGGCCTTTTCCGCTTCAACAAAAGCATTGACCAGGCTGTTGACGATCCACGGATGCTCGGCAACCAAAGATTCCCGCAGCACCACAGTGTGCGTGATGGGAAAGATCTTTGTCTTGCGGAAATATTCTGTAATTTCGGTTCTGCAATCTTCAAAGACACGGCGGATGCGCGGATCTCCGGCTGTGAAAGACGGCGGGACATTAGGCGCGATCAGTGCGTCGATCTCGCCTTTAAGCAAAAGGGATTCTACACTCTGTTCTTGAACTGTAAGTCTCACTTCCTTTGGCAGTTGAAATCCGGCGCCTTCCGGCTCGGAAGTAACCCAGAACATCTCTTCAGAACGCACGCCGTAAAATTCCTTTAGAATCCCCCTGGCCCATAGGCCGACAGTGAGCCGGTACTGATCTATCCCCACCCTCTTAGCTTTTAATTCTTCAGGGGCACCAATGTTCGAGGCGGGTGAGCAAAAGACATAAGGATGAATGAACATCCTCATCGGAAAAACCGGAAGGGGGACGACTGATTCTCCTCGACACTTGGCCATCACATACCAGGAAAGCTACATCTCCGCGATATCGAATTCCTCGTAGACTGGCCTAAGACAGGCCTCGCCCGGCACGGCAGGCCGAGGAATGAACCTGATAGCCTCGGCAGTGACATCGCCGGAAAGAATCGGGCGCGTCCGGTGATAGTCCGCCAGCATCAAGGTCAACTCTAAGTCGTGCGCCACAATGTTTTCTTAGACTCCTTCTTGTCTTAGCGGTTTTGGCCTAGGGCTTTTGCCGCGTAACTTCGCCTCCGCCTCTATTCTGGCGGCGATGATGAGGGCCTCGATATCTTCTTTGGTAATCGATACCGAGTAGAGGTCGGAAAAATGCTCGACCACTTTCCGGATCGTTCCCGGATCGCCGAAGGTGCCTTTTCTCACAGCGGCTGCGATGACCTTTTCTTTATCGGTCTTAAGCAGCTCCATGCTCCGCTTCAGACCTCGCAGCAACGCGGTCGCACCCTCAGGGTCGGCTTCCGTCTTGCGCCGGCTCGAGAGAATCACTACGAACGGGAATCGCGGCATGACCTGTCCAATGTCAAAGAGGACGGGAAAGCCTTTCCGCTCCAGCTCCAATTTTTCCATGAAAGAGAAAGGGGAAGCCTGAATCCTTCCCGCCTCGAGCGCCTGGGCTCGGGCGGGGCTGTTGCCGACGCCGTAGAGAATTTTGTAGTCTCGGTCGCGCACGAGCCCTTTTTTTGCCAGCCCCTCGACCGACGCGAATTCAGCAATCCCGCCGGCTCCAGTGACGCCGACAACCTTGCCCTTGAGATCATTGAGAGTCGTTACGCCTTTGGCACCGATGAGAGTGTAGTCGATGTATGGCTGGCATCCGCTGACAATAGTCAGCGGTGCACCTTGAGCGATGGCGCGTACGGCCGGGACTCCCGCCACGAGCGTGTAGTCCACATCTCCGCCGATCAAAGCGGCGATGGCCGTCGGTCCGCCTGTGATGAAGACGGGTTTAACCTCCAGTCCCTCGGCGGCGAAGAAGCCCAGGTCCATGCCGACGATTAGCGGCAGAGTGCTGGTCAAGGTCGGGGTTTGATAGGCGAAGGTTATAGATTTCGCCTCAAGCGCCTCACGCGCAAAGGCGACAATGAGTAGAGCGAGAAGGCAGCCGGCAAGAATGTTGTTCACTCATCTCTCCTTCGGCTGAACGGGATGCTGCTATGCCAGCGGAGCCAGGCCGGCGGCTGCGACTGCTTGGCGGATCCCTTCGATTTGCTCGGGCCGCAGCGGCTGGAATGGCGGCCGCACCACGGAGCGAGGGAAACGTCCGCGTGCCGTCAGCGCTTCTTTCTCTACGACCCAGTGCTGCATGAGCGGCTGCTTGTGATAGATCGCGTCCGAAAGCGGCCTGATCTTGTTGAACAGTTTGGTCGCTTCTGCCATCTGGCCGGAGTGGGCAAGCTCGAAGAGCTTGGTGATGAATTCGGGCGCGACATTCGAGAAGGAGCTGACCGCACCGTCCGATGTCGCAAAGCGGATCAAGAAGAGGCTTCCGTGGGCGACGAGGAAATTAATCTTCCGCGGAAAATTCTGGAACTCGACCCAGGCCGGCTCGTACTCGAATGAAGAATCCTTGATCGCGACCACCTGCGGGACCTTCTCCGCGATCTTGAGCAGGACTTCGACCGAATACATCAGGCCGGTCTTGGCGCCGTAGCGGAAGACAATCATCGGCAGATCGACCGCCGCAGCCAGCTCCTCAAAGCAGGGCACGATGAGATCCGGACGATCGACCGCGCCGAAAGCAAAATGGGGTATCGGCATCACTAACAGTCCATCCGCGCCGGCGGCTTTTGCGTCGCGCGCGCACTCGATCAGCTCGCGCGTGCTGAGCCCGGTGCAGCCGACGACCATCGGCAGATGGCTCGGAGTTTCGGCGCGCGCGATCTCGGCGACGCGGATTCTCTCCTTCGGAGTCAGCGACTCAAGCTCGCCCGCGTGGCCGCTGATGACGAGGCCGCCGATGTCGAAAGTCATTAGCCACCGCAGGTGATTGCGGTTGGCTTCTTCGTCGATGTTGTAGTCGGGGAACATCGGCAGGTTCGCCGCAGGCAAAACTTTTTTAAACTCTTTGAATCTTGGCATGGTGTCCTCCGTGACTTACTTGTTGAGACTCTCTAAAAATTGCTCCTGCTTCAGACGATCGACGATCGAACTGTCGACGAATTCTTTAGGGTCGCGCCGGGTGAACTCGGAATTTTCAGCAGCCAAATTTTCCAGAATGAGTCGCATTCCCTCAGTGGTCGGGTAGGGGAGATCGGGAAACAAAGGAACATTAAAGTCGTATTCCACAGTGGCAAGACGAGGATCGTCGACTCTCATGTATTTCGCGATGATGCGCTCGCTCTCAGCCCGGTTGTGCTTCATAAACCAGATCGCCTCGGTGACGGCCTTGACGTAGCGGTAAGCGATCTCCCGATTGGCGTCGAGCCAGGACTCGTTGACGACGACGGAGGTCCAAGGAAACGGTATTCCCATCTGCTTGGCCGTGGCAAGAATTTTCAGCCCTTGAGTTCTGGCCTGGTCGCTGGCTGCCGCTCCCAAAAAGGTGTACTGGATCTTGCCGATTTTCAAGGCTGCGAGCCTGTTGGCGTCAGCTCCGAGCTGCAACATTTTGAGGTCCGTCTCGACGCTGAGGCCGTTGGCGCGGAAAAGATACCGGAGCCCCTGATGCGTCGAGGAGCCGAAGCGGGAGATCCCGCCTATTTTTCCCTTCAAGTCCGAAATCGACTTGATATCTGGATGGGTCACTAAATTGCTCGCGAGGACGGTTAAGGGATTCGCGATAGTCAGGAGCTTGGGTCCGCGCAGGCGCGCCTCTAGAGCCGCTGGGCCGCCAGCAGCGAACTGGACGGTTGTACCCACCAGGGCCTGAACGTTTAAGGAGCCACTGCTGATGTAAAGGAGGTCCACGTCGAGTCCGTACTTGGCGTAAAAACCGCGCGTCTGAGCAACCCACAGGGGCGATTGGCTGGCATTGGGTGCCGCGTAGGAAGCGCGGATACGCGCAGCGGCGAGCGGTCGAGTGGGGAGAGAGACCGTTAACAGAAGAGCAAAGGACAGCAGTGCGGACGGGTAAGTCAATCGCAACCTCTTCGCTTGAATACTGCGGAAGTCATCTGAGAGTCAAGCTTCGCGACAGAGGTTGTACTGAAGGGGGCAGTGTTTTATAAGGCGACAAGGAGGTAATGGTATGGCAAACCGTTGGCTTTTCAAGACGGAGCCCAGCGCATATTCATTTCAGCAACTGGAAAAGGATAGACGCACAGTATGGGACGGGGTAAAAAACAATCTCGCCTTGAAGCATCTCTCTCAAGTCAAGAAAGGCGATCGCGTGCTGATCTATCATACCGGCGACGAGAAGGCAGCCGTGGGCATCGCTCAAGCCTTGAGCCCGGCCTATCCGGATCCGGCGAAAAAAGATCCCAAGCTGCTCGTGGTCGAGATCGAGCCGGAGAAAGCGCTGCCTAGACCGGTGACGCTCGCGGAGATGAAGGCCAATGCGAAATTAAAGGGCTTCGACCTGGTGCGGCTGCCGCGCCTCTCGGTGATGCCGGTCAGTGACGAGCAATGGACGATCATCGAGGAGATGGCGACGAAATGACGGCAGAGCACAAACACCCCCACGAGCACGGTCACGGCGATCGTCACGATCACGACCACGAACACGGTCACAAACACGACCACGTTCATAAGACTCGCTTCCACGATCCTCAACATGCCGCGGAGTTTGACCGCCGGACCTCTGACATCCGAGCCGATTTGGCGGAGAAGTTAGCCGACATGCTCTCGCTGAAAGGCGACGAACAAATTCTTGACGTGGCGACAGGCACCGGTCGCGTGGCTCGGCCGGTGGCGAAGCGTCTAAAGACCGGCCGCATAGTAGGAGTCGACCAGGCTCTGGCGATGCTCGATGTCGGCCACCATCATGAAGATCCGATACGGGCATACAGCCAAAGCGCGGGCGAGGCCGATGCGCTGCCCTTCAAGTCGAATTCTTTCGACCGCGCATTTGTCTCTTTCAGCCTGCACCACTTCGGCAACCCGGCTGGCGTCGTTCATGAGGTGCTCCGTGTGTTGAAGAATGGCGGAAAATTCGTGGTTCTAGATCCGATCGTCAAGGAGGCGCGGGACTCCGTTGACGTCGCTCTCGAGACAAAGATCAATCAGGTCTTTCGCCGCACGCACGGCGACAATTTTCGCTTTCATACGGCGAGCAGCATTCAGCGTCTTTTGATGAAGGTCGGCTACCGGATCGCCCGCGGCACCGTCGTTACCTATCCGTTCGAGCAGGACGGCATGGATGGCATTCCCACGGGCGCCCACTGGCTCGAAGTCGCCGAGGAGTTGGAAGTGGAAGCACCCCAACTGGCTCAGCGCCTGAGGGAAAATTATTTTACCTGGCACAAACATGGCGACGCCGTGCGCGTGAAAGGAGGCTTCTCTTACGCTAGAGAGCATAGAAAGGAGCGACCACATTGAAGCGCGCCGATTTTCGCCAGTTCTATCGCGACGCCCACGGGGTCACCTGTTTGACCGACCGCGAGAAGATGTTGATCGGTTTGGCCGTGGCGATGATGCGCCTGTGCGATCCATGAGTGGAACGTCGCCTTGCGGACGCAAGGAAGGCGGGGATGACGGAAGAAGAGCTCGACGCGACGGTGGATGTCATCGCCGCGGTGGATGCCGGTATCCTGCAATCGCAAAATCAGCGCATCAAGGACCGGCAGAAGTAGAAAGAGGAAAAGGAGGCGAGTCATGCGGTTGATCAAGCTCGTCGCGGCGTTCGCGCTCGTTGCGCTAGTTCAATTTTATCTTTGCGCTGCCGCCGGGACGCAGACGCGATCCATTGCGATCGTCGGCGGGACGCTGATCGACGGGACCGGACGTCCGGCGGTCGAGGACGCGGCGATCGTCATTCGGGACGGGCGATTTCAAGAAGTCGGAAGGCGGGGACAGGTCCGGCTGCCGCAAGGCGCGGAGGTGATCGACGCCAAAGGCAAAACCATCCTCCCGGGCCTGATCGACGGCCACTGCCACTACTGGGAGTGGGTGGGCGAGCTGTATCTCGCTTACGGCGTCACCACTTGCCCGGACATCAACAACAGTCCCACGGACTGGATTCTGGCCCAGCGTGACGGCATTCAGAAGGGCAAGATTCGCG
>VBLN01000094.1:6641-13427 GCA_005878685.1 Deltaproteobacteria bacterium
AGGGGATGGACGGCTTCAAGTTCTTCGAGCGGCTCTCGCCGGAGGTCGCCAAGGCCGCGGCGGATGAGGCGCGCCGCTTAGGGCGGTCGGTGATCGCACACTCCGTCGACATCTTTTCCGCCGTCGATGCCGGCTACACGTCGGTCGAGCATTCCTGGGCCGTGATGTTCACGACGATCCGCGACGCCAAGAAAAAATCCGAAGTGGACATGGAGCGCATGACGGGGAAGGTGGGAACCGTCGAGGCGCATACCTTCATGGAGCCTGACCTCTTCGACCCGATCATCAAGGCGATGGTGGAGAAAGATATTCACTGGAGCCCTGCCTGGGCGACGCAGTTTCGCGCCCTGTCCCCGCGCGCGCCGGAGATGAAGAAGCGGGAGCTCGCCATGTTGAAGAACCCGCGCTTGCGCTACCTGCCGGCGTACAACGTTGAATCCGTGGAAGGATATTTTGGCGGATTCGAGAAGATGACTCCCGAAAAGCGCGCTCAGCTCACATCCGCCTATCAAATGGTTCAGGATTTCGCGCGCCGCTATGTCGCCGCCGGCGGGAAGATCCACTCCGGGTCCGATCCCGGCAGCCTTTTGCCGGCCTATGGCGTGCACGCCGAGTTCGAGCTCATGATCGACGCCGGCTTAAATCCGCTGTTGGCGATTCAATCGGCGAGCCTCAACGTCGCGCACGCGTGGGGCAAAGACAAAGATTACGGCAGCGTTGAGAAGGCGGGAGCGTTGAGAAAGGGAAAGTAGCGGACGTAGTGATCGTCCGAGGAGACGCGGTGAAGGACATTTCGTCGACTCAGAATGTCGAGAAGGTCTTCATGGACGGAAAGCCGGTCGACAGATCGTTTCATCCGAACTATCGCAACCCGATCCCGCGTCCTCTGTCCGACCGCTTTGTCACGAGCGTATCCCAACTGTCGCCCGCGTCTATCGTCGAGGGATCCGCCGGGCAGATCAAACTTACGGGCGCGAACTTTCGCCCCTCGCACCGGGTGCTGTTGAACGGAAAGAAGGTCGAGAGCCGCTTCATTAACGGCAGGGAGTTGGAGGTCCAGATACCTCCGACTAGAGTCGGGACGCACAGGATTACGTTGATCGACCCCGGTGTCGCGTCGTCCGAATCCAACGCAGTCTACCTGGTGGTTTCGTTCAAATGAACGTAAGGGTGAGGGAGCAGATGAAGTCACAAAAGTTTCGTGCGCAGATTCTTTTCGCCTCCGTCGTGATTTTCTCCCTTTCGGTGAGGTTGGACGCGCAAACTGGACCCGTTGTGATCGTCGGCGGCACGCTGATCGACGGGACCGGGCGGCCGCCGCTCGCAGACGCGGTAGTTATCTTCCAGGGCGGGCGCATCCGGGAAGTCGGCCGGAGAGGCGAGGTGTCCGTCCCGCCAAGCGCTGAGGTGATCGACGCCAAAGGGAAAACGATTCTCCCAGGCCTCATCGACGGCCATTGCCACTTGCGCGACTGGATGGGCGAGCTTTATCTCCACTTCGGCATCACGACCTGCCCGACCATCTCCAACAATCCGGTAGAGTGGGTCATCGCCCAAAGGGAAGGCGTGCGCAGCGGCAGCATCCGCGGCCCGCGCGTTTGGGCTGCGGGTAACGTGATCGACGGTCCGGCCCCGGAAGGATTGAGCGGCCTGCGCCGGCAGCGCAGCAGTATCATCGTCGAGAACGAAGACGATGCGCGAAAGGCAGTTCGAATGCTGGCGGAAAAAGGCGTCGACGGCTACAAGTTGTTCGAACGGCTGAAGCCGCGCGTCGCAAAAGCGGCCGCAGAGGAAGCGCACCGTTTAGGCAAGCCGGTGATCGCACACTCGCTGGATATTTTCGCCGCAGTTGACGCCGGCTATCAGTCGGTGGAGCATTCGTGGTCGGTACTTTTCACCTCGATCCAGGATGCGAAGAAAAAAACAGATTTGGATTTGGCCCGTATGACCGGAAAGATCAGCACGGCGGAAGCGCACGCCTACATGGAACCGACGATGTTCGACCGGATCATCAAGGCCATGGTGGAAAGGAACGTTCATTGGAGCCCGACCTGGGGCACGACGTTTCGCCCGCTCTCGCCGCACGCGGCTGAGATGCGACGGCAAGAGTCGATGCTGCTCAAAGATCCGCAGTTGCGTTATCTTCCCGCGTATATTCCCAAAGACAGCGAGCGGCTCTTTAATCTCTTCGAGAGCGCGTCGCCGGAGACGCGCGGCAGGCTCGCAGCCGGTTATAAGATGGTCCAAGATTTCGCCCGGCG
The DNA here is from genome assembly GCA_005878685.1 of Deltaproteobacteria bacterium. Taxonomy (GTDB): domain Bacteria; phylum Desulfobacterota; class Binatia; order UBA9968; family UBA9968; genus DP-36. Next base: position 8,903 of record VBLN01000094.1, read on the forward strand.
CTTTGTTGCCGCCGGCGGCAAGATCCATTTTGGTTCCGATCCCGATTATATACTGGCGGGCTATGGGCTCCACGCCGAGCTTCAGCTCGCGGTCGACGCCGGCCTCAGCCCGATTCAGGCGATTCAGGGAGTCAGCTTGAACGTCGCCGAGGCGTGGGGCAAGCAGAAAGATTACGGCAGCGTCGAAAAGGGAAAAGTCGCGGACATCGTGATCGTCGATGGGGAACCGCTGAAGGACATCACGGCGACGCAGCAGGTGGAGAAGTTTTTTATGGACGGCAAAGCGGTGGATCTCTCGTTTCATCCGGACTACAAGAATCCTATTCCACGACCCATCCCGGATCGCCCGGAACCAGAAGGCGGAAGGCAATAAGCAGCCGGAAGGATGAAGCCAGGAAATTCGCTGTTCCTATGTTTCGTCTGTGGCTCTCTGCTTGCGCTAACGCTTCTCGTCTCGGCGTGCTGGGCACAGGAGAGCAAAAGGTTAACCATCATCTCCTATCCGGCGCGGCCACCCAAGCTGCCGCTCTGGCTGGGGCGCGATGCCGGACTTTTCGAGAAGCATGGGCTTTTGGTTTCGATCAAAGAGCTCAGTTCCACCGAGGAGATTCTGAGAGAGCTTGGGGCTAAGTCAGGTGATATCTACGCCGCCACCGCGCCGCACATCGTTTCGGCCATCGGTGACGGCGCCGATCTGGTTTTCATTGCCAACACGGGCTACAGCGTTCTCAAGCTCCTCTCCCATCCGGCTATCACTCGGCCCGAAGATCTGAAAGGAAAGAAAGTCGGCACCGGTGAGCCGAACAGCAGTCAGGACCGGATCACCCGCCAAGCGTTGCAACGGCTAGGACTGAATCCCGACAAGGCCGTCACCTTGGTGCCGATGGGTGGACGAAGCATCAGTCGTCTGAACGCGCTGCTGGCAGGGAAGATCGATGCTACGACCAGCAATGAAGACAACCTGTTCGAGTTGGAAAAAAGGGGTGATATGGGTAAGGTCCGCGTCTTGGCGGACAACGAGAGCTTGAAGCTTTTCATCGGTGCGGGAGTGGATTTTGCTGTTTCTCGTTCGCTGTTGGTAAAGGAGAGAAATGTAGTCAAGAGTTTTGTCAGAGCCCTATGCGAAGCCATCGCGCTCGCGCGACAAGATCGTGCGCAGGCCGACCGCATCTATACGCGCTATCAACAGGTGACCGACCCCGCGCTGCTGGATTTCATGTATCGGACCTACGTGCAAGGAGCGATTCCTCAACGTCCTTTTCCAAAGTCCGAGGCGGTCGCTTTGGGCCTGGAGGAATTCGGCGCGAAGCCGGGACTCGAAGACAAGAGGGCAGAAAACCTGATCGATACAACGCTGCTGAAAGAACTGGAGAACGAAGGGCTTTTCGATCGACTCTACGGGAAGTCAAAGTAAATCAGGGAACCCGTGCCCCTTCGCTCCAGCGTCTCGTCGGCGGGAACTCTGTTCTGCTCGCTTCGGGCAGCATCGAAACTCGCCCGCCGAAAAACATGGCGTGCTCGGACATCGATGCCGCTTATCCTCAGCTTCGCAGAGAGTTCCAGCGCCTCCGAGCCGATCTTCGCTCAGGGACGAGGGTTCCCTGAGAGCCTGTCATAACCCCTGCAGGCCGCGCTTGGTACCGAGACAGATGGAGGTTGGGTTTGTTGACAGAGGCTACGCTTTCCTAGTAGGTTCGCCACGAATCGACCGGATCAAGGAGGCGCTATGAAAGTCAAGATGACTTGGACTTTGGCGGTTTTCGTTTGGGTTCTGTTAGTAGGTTTCGGGTGGGCTCAGGACCTGGACCCGCAGATCAAGAAATTTAGAGACGGGATCTACGCCTATGTGGGAAAGAATCTCAATTCCAACTGCGGCATCATCCTCACCCAAGATGGCGTCGTGCTCATCGACAGCGGCCATAATCCGACGGACTCGCGCGCGATCTTGCAGGCTGTCAAGAAGCTTACCCGCTGCCGGTGCGCTTCCTCATCGACACCGAACCCCACCCCGATCATACGACCGGCCATTTTGTCTTTTCTCCAACCGCCATTGTCATCGCCGCCGAAGGCGCCGGCGAATCGATGAAGGCCCGCTTCAATGCGGAGCCGGACCGCAACCAGAAGTTGATGGATCAGTCACCGGAGATGCGCGCGGCCTTCGAGGGCTATCGCATGATCCTGCCGCACATCGAGTATCGCCAGAAGATGACGCTCAACGTCGGGGAGAGAACCTTCGAGCTCACTTATTTGAAGAACGTTCACAGCGAGGCGGATACCGCGATCTGGCTGCCGAAAGAGCGCGTGCTGTTTTCGGCATCCGCGGTGGTGGTCGACCAGTTCAACATTTTTCGCCCCAATGTGACGATCCCGGATATCTTGGCCGCTGCCAAGATGATGAAAGGGCTCAATCCGGAGTTCGTGATTCCGGGGCATGGAATTCCGGGGACGGTCAAGATCTTCGAGGACTCGGAGCGCTATTACGCCCTGCTCCTGGACCGCGTCGGCAGGATGGCGCGCGAAGGGAAGTCGCTCGATCAGATTAAAAAGGAACTGAAGATGCCTGAGTACGACAATTGGGCCACGAAGGAGCGGTTCCCCGGCAACGTCGAAGCGGCTTACAAGGCGGTGAAGGGAAGCTGAAATAGAAAGCAAAACCCCGTTAACATATCTATGGATGTTGTAAACGGGAAATGAGCAGAGATGCCGAGGAGGATGTTATGAAAATAAAAATGGCGGCTGTTTTTCTTTTCGCCTCTTGGTTTTTGCTCGTCTCGTCGCACGCGTCGGGGCAGAATCTCCCGCCGACTTTCAAGAAGGTCAAAGAGGGAATCTTCGTCTACGCGGGAAGGCCCGGCGAGTCCAATTGCACGATCATCCTGACGCAGGAGGGAGTCGTGCTGATCGACAGCGGGAACAACCCCCCGGATTCAGTCGCGGTTCAGAAGGCGGTGAAGCAGCTGACGCCGCAACCGGTTCGTTTTCTCATCAATACCGAACCGCACAACGATCACACGACCGGCCATTTTGTCTTCTCGCCTCCCGCGGTCATCATCGCCGCCGCGGGCGCCAGCGAGTCGATGCGCGGCGCCAACACGCCGGCGCGCATCCAAAAGCTTATGGCGGACCATTCCAACATGGGCGATGCGCTCAAAGACTTCCGCGTCATCACGCCGCACATCGAATACAAAGACAAGATGACGCTTAACTTGGGCGAGAGGACCTTCGAACTCTCCTATCTCAAGAACGTTCACAGCGAGGCGGACACGGCGATCTGGCTACCCAAGGAGAAGGTGCTTTTCACGGCGGCATCTATCGGCGTCAAGCGCTTCAACAACCTGCGCCCCTTCGTCAGCATTCCGGATACGCTGAGCGCCATTAAGATGATGAAGGCGCTCAATCCCGAAGTCGTGATACCCGGCCACGGCGTTCCAGGTTCGGCCAAAATCCTTGACGACATGGAAAAATATTACAATGTGCTCATGGAAAGAGTCGGAGCGATGGTCAAAGCCGGCAAGTCGCTCGACGAGATCAAGAAAGAATTAAAGATCCCGGGCACCGAGGACTGGGAAGGCAAGGATCGTTTCCCGAACAACATCGAGGCCGCCTATCGCGCCATTAAAGGGAGCTAGAATAATTTGAGTTGGCACCGGCGGCTGCTCGGTTGCATCGTGAAAGACTAAGCGCACTTGTCAACGTCGAGGAGGTTACCGTGAAGAGACGAATAAAAGTGATTTTGTTTTTTGCTGTCGCGTTTCTGTTTCTGGCGCCGCAGATCGGCGCGCAGGATCTCGGCCCTGGATTCACGAAGGTCCAAGACGGGATCTACGTCTACGCCCCCGATCAGACCACCACGACTTGCAGCATCGTCGTGACGCAGGAAGGCGTCGTGATGATCGATAGCTGCAACAGCCCATTGGCCTCCCGCAATATGCTGGCGGCGGTTAAGAAAGTTACCGATAAACCCGTCGTCTTTCTCATCGACACGGAGGTCCACAACGATCACACGTGGAATCACTATGTATTTTCGCCGCCGGCCGTCGTCATCAACCATGCGGGTGCAGCGGAAGGAATGAAGAAAGGCCTCGATCCGAAGCGGGCCGAAACGCTTTCAAAGCAATCTCCCGAAATCGCCGCGATCGTGAAGGACTACAAATTCATCCCGCCGCACGTAGAATATAAGGACAGGATGACGCTCAACCTGGGCGAGCGAACCTTCGAGCTCATTTATCTCAAAAACGTCCACAGTGAAGCCGATACGGCGATCTGGCTGCCGAAAGAGCGCGTGCTTTTCGCCGCCTCCGCGGCCAACGTGAGAACCATGATCAACCTCCGCCCGCACGTGACGATCCCGGACGTGCTCGCCGGCTACAAGCTGATGAAGTCGCTCAATCCCGAGGTCGTCATTCCCGGCCACGGTCCGCCGAGCACGACGAAAATCTTCGACGAGTACGAAGCCTTTTATAACCTGCTGCTCAAGCGGGTAGGCGAGATGGCAGCGCAGGGCAAATCGCTCGATGAGATCAAA
>VBLN01000112.1 GCA_005878685.1 Deltaproteobacteria bacterium
CCCATGATATCTGTGGCGCCGTTGCGCAGCGCCTCGAAAGCGATATGCGAGCCCCGACTTTCGATCGTCTGGCTCACTGCGAGAATCGGCACTGGACGGGTGGAGGCGATGGCCTCGATCGCCTGAAGTCCTCCCAGTACCGGCATGTTGAGATCCATCGTGATCACATCCGGGTTCAGTGAATTCCTAAGCTGGACCGCCTCTTGGCCGTTTTTTGCCCAGCCCACGACCTCGATCTCGGAATCCTGGTTGAGCAACTCCCGCATCATGATCGCGATTAAGGGAGAGTCTTCGGCAATGAGAACCCGAATCATTATTTTTCAAACGAAACGCTGGATGATGTCCAACAAATGTTTCTGGTCAAAGGTACCCTTAGTGATATAGGCGTCCGCACCTGCTTCGATCCCCCGTTTCTTGTCCGCCTCCGTCTGGAGGGACGTTACCAGAATGACCGGGATATCCTTGAACCGCGACTCTTTTTTAAGCCTTTCGATCAAACCAAAGCCGTCCATACGCGGCATCTGAATATCCGAGATCACGATGTCAAAGCTCTTTTCGTACAGTTTGATCAGGGCATCTTCTCCATCCACGGCTGTGGTTACGTCGAACCCGGCGGCTTCAAGAATATTCTTCTCCAGTGTTCTTGTGGTCAGGGAGTCTTCCGCCACCAGCACCCTCTTTTGTCTCGGCGGCGAACTTGGGCTTAGAGAAGGCGTCGGCGAATGACGAGCAACTCCCTGGTGAGCAAGAGAACGCACGAGGTCGTTTGGGTTAAGGATAAGCGCGATCTGTCCTTTCCCAAGAATGGTCCCCCCAGAGACGTGAGGTACCTGACTCAAAAGCTTTCCGAGCCCCTTAACGACGATTTCCTCTTCGCCCAGTAGAGCCTCTACCCCAAGGACAGCTCTTCCCCTTTGGGTGCGGAGCAAGAGGGCCGGGATAGTTCCGTTCTCACTCTCTTTGGGCAGATTGAGGATTTCTGCCATCCAGGCAAAGGCTAAAGGCACTCCCTCGATGACCACCGTGCTTTTCCCTTCTACCGAGCTAATCTGATCCGGGGAAAGCAACAGAGTTTTCTCGAGGGCATCGGCGGGCAGACAATAAACGTCACCGCCGGTCCGGAAGAGCAGGGCGTGGGCCGTACTGAGGGTGAGAGGAAGCGAAAGGGTGAAGGTCACTCCCTTATCCAACCTCGACTCCGTGCTGAGGGAGCCCTTGAGATGCTCTATTCTGGCAAGCACCGCATCGAGTCCTACCCCTCGGCCCGAAACTTCGGTAACATTCTGGGCGGTAGAAAAGCCGGCGCGGAAAATTAACTCCCAGAGCTCTTCATCTTGCCAACGTGAGATCTCCTCGGTTGATGCGATCCCTCTCTGGACCGCCGTCTTCTCTATCTCTTGGCGACCAAGCCCTCTTCCGTCGTCGCTAACCGAGATCAGGACCCTTCCTCCCTCCTGTCGCGCAGCGATGAGGATCTTTCCCTTGCCAGGTTTTCCTCTCTGCGCTCTCTCTTTGGGGGGTTCCACCCCGTGATCGATCGAGTTCCGCACGAGATGGATCAAGGGCTCTCGGAGCTCCTCGAGGATCTTCTTGTCAAGGCGGGTCGAGGCCCCTTCCAAGATCAACTCAACATCTTTTCCTAGGTCTCGACCTAGATCACGGACCATTCTGGGAAAAGGTTCAAGAATCGTCGAGAGGGGGAGGAGTCGGAGATCTTTAACTCCTTCGTGGATTTCATCGACGAGCCGCTCTAGTCGGTGGGTACTCTCGGACAACCCCAGCAATGGATTGTAAAGCTCCTCACCCAAGGCGTCCAGCCGATTCAGAAGCGGGCCTTGTTTCGTGTCCCTTGTGAGCTTTTTCCGCACTTCCCCCAAGAGTTCCAAGGTCTCTTCCATTTGCCGAAGATTTTCCAGAGCCTCAATCTTAGAGACGAGGAGTTCCCCTACCTGGTTCATCAGGCTGTCGAGTTTATCGGTCTGGACGCGGATGGTCGTTAGACCGCCTGACTCTTCTCTTTTTACCGATGGCTTAGGCGCTTCTGCGATAACTTGGGTTGCCTCCTTGCCCTCAGATGGGCGATTTGTCGGGGAAGGCTCAGAAGAGGATTTTTCTTCCGCGATCATCTGAATCTGTTTCAATACCTCGTCAACGCTCTCAGGTTCATCACCCCGTTCAAGGGCGTTCAGGGCTCGAGAGACCGCATCGACATCCCTGTAGAGTGCGTCCATGATCGGTGGGCTGGCCTGTTTTTCGCCGCGGATCAATTGAGTGAGCAGGGTCTCGAGATAGTGGCTGAGGGTCTCGATGGTCTTAAAGCCCATCATCCGTGAGGCGCCCTTGAGGCTATGGGCTGAGCGCAGGATATCCTCCGAAGGCCCCCCGTTTGGTTGGCGCTCGAGCGCCAGCAGACCATCGTTCAGCATCTGGATGTGCTCTTTGCATTCCTCCTGGAAGATTTGAAACAGCTGTTGGTACTGCTGATCGCCTGCCTTCAATCCGTGCTCCCTTTATTCCCGGTGATCTTCGAAATGGTTATCCTCTGCTACCTGGAATTTCTTGACCAGCCCTTGCAAGGAATGGCCCAGAGTGACCAATTGCGAGGCCGCGGCATTGGCCTGTTGTGTCCCGATGACGGTTTCTTTCATGCCCTGGTCGATGTTGCGCATGGCCTCGGAGACCTGATCCACGCCGATAGCCTGCTGGCGGGTGGCGAGGGTGATCTCCTGCACCGTCTCCACGGTTCGCTTGATGGCAGAGGTGACGCTTTGGAGGGTTTCACCGGCCTGAAGGACGTGCCTGACTCCCGCTTCGACTCCTTTGGTCCCCTCCTCGACGGTCAGGATGGTGCCGTGGGTGGCAGCTTGGATCTCTTGTATGATGGAGCCGATCTGTGCCGCGGCCTTCTGGCTCTGGTCGGCGAGCTTGCGCACCTCGGTAGCCACCACGGCGAAGCCTCTCCCATGCTCCCCCGCCCGAGCAGCCTCTATGCCTGCGTTTAGAGCGAGCATGTTGGTCTGTTCGGCGATGTTGGCAACGGTGTGGACGATAGAGCTGATTTTTTGGATCTGCTCGCTTAAGCTGAGAATGTTTTGTGCAATCCCCTCCGCCTTGACCTTGATCAGGTTCATCTCCTGCACGCCTCTTTGGACCGCTTTGTTTCCATCTTCAACGACTTGCAGCGCTTCTTTCCACTGGGCGGTCACTTGTTCAGCGGTTTGTCCGACCTGGTTCGAGGATTGGGCCAGCTCGTTAATGGTGGTGGTGACCTCGTTAATCGAGGCAGCCTGCGAAGCGATAGTACGCTCTTGTTCTTCGGCGGTGGCCGACATCTGGCTGGCTGTGCTGCTTGTGTTGTGGACCAGGGCGGTAATGCGCGATACCATCTGGTTGAGATCGACCACCATCTGGTTCAAGGACTTGGCGAGCAAGCCTATCTCTGACGTCTCCCGGGTAGAAAGGGCGGCAGTTAGATCCCCCTGTGCAACCCTGTGCGCAAAACCAACCCCTTCACGGATGGGTTGAGAGATGTTCCGAGCGATGGCTAGGGATGCCCACAAGGCAAGTAGCACTGTCAAAGCGATAATCCCGAAGACCGTATTTCTTAACTTAATGACGGAGGAAAACCCTTCGGCCTCGTCTATCTTGGCGATGAGAACCGCCCCCATCTCGGCCAGCGGCTGAAGAATTCCCACGACAGCAACCGCTCGGTAATCCCTGGAGACAGCTACGCCGTTCTTTTCTTGGAACCCCAGGCGAAGGGCTTCATTGTCCGGGACACTTTTGAGAACCGTCGATTCTTCGCTGAAGCGGGACTGGGTGAGCATCCGCCGGTCACGGTCGATGATAATAACCTCTCCGGTGTTGCCAAGACCGGAGCGTTCCTCGATCAGTCGATGGATAGGTCTTAGCTCTATTTCTAGGATCCCGTAGCCCACCACATTGGCATTGTCATCGTGGATTGGACTCACCACCATGAAGACATGTTGTTGCGCTGGCACCGAGAAAAAGACTGGGCTGATAGAGAAAGCCTCGGTTTTTTCTAGCTTGCTGAGGCCGATCTCCCTTAAACTCTTTCCTTCTTGAAAGAGAACTTTGGAGCTGGCAGCAATGACCTTACCCTCGTTATCGGCTATTAGAACATCGGCATAAGAAGGATTTGTCTCTTGGAGTGTACCGATGAGATTCTTCACTCGTTGCCTTCTCTCCTCAGGCGTTTTTGCCGCTAGATCGGGATAGACGACTCTAAAAGAAGATGAGAGAAGATCTTTGACGGCCGGATCACCGATAAGATTCTGAGCGTCCGATAGCTGGTCTTTTACCCAGGATTTAATGATGTGGGTCTTATTGTCCGCAACCGCGCTGAGCTTGTTAAGGATCTCTCTTTCTAGACTCCTACGGCTATTTTGATAAGCCATGATGCCGATTGTTAAAGCGGGTGCCAGAGAGAGGACAATCAACCACAGTGTCAGTCTGCCCCTTATAGTCGTCGGAAGGCCTCTGTAAAGAAAGGACGGGAACTGCAACCAATTTATTCTCATCTCGTTTCTCCCTCTTTAGTCAGGTTGGGGCTAGGTCTCTTTCACCACCAAGCGTGGGTCTTGCTGCAGCCTTTCCATATCGAGCAGGCTGAGCGGCCGGTTTTCCAATAGCAGTTCTCCCCTAATGAACGCGGCGCGTTCAGGATTCAGGGATAGGGGAGGGGCCATGATCTCCTTTGTTGAAAAGGTGAGGATATCCCGCGCCGAATCCACAACGACAGCCCACTTGTTTTCCTTGAGCCCTAAGACCAAAAGCGTGGGCACAATTTTATTCCATTCCTTCTGAGGAAGGCCCAGAATCGGGCAGAGGTCGATCACGGGCAAGAGTTCGCCCCTAAGGTTGATGATTCCAACCAAATGGGACGGGGCAGAGGGAAGACGGCGCACCGGTACGGATCGGCGTGTCTCGGCGAGATACCTGAGTTCGATCCCATAGTGTTCCTCGCCGAGCTGAAAGGAGAAAACCGAGATCTTCTCCCGGTCTTCCTCCGGAGCAGGGACCTCGCTTAGAATCTTGGCTCTTTCCTGCAGAATCTCCTGAAGACTATTCCCACCTGTTGAGTCATTATCCATTAAACTGTCGGTCTCCTTGTCGTCGAAGATCCTCTTTCTGCCAATCTCCGGCTTCCTTAGATTCTACGATTGTCAAGATTCGATTCGCGTCCAAGATAGGGATTAAACGCCCTCCTAGCTTTCCGACCCCAACGATCCATCTGCCCTGTGGGCTTTTGTTGAAAGGAGTGAGGTCTGGTGCGGGCTCGATATCTTGACGGGGAAGCGTAATTAGAGACAATGCCTCATCGACGACCAGCCCGTAAAGTCCTTCTCGGAAGCGGACTACCAGGACGGCGTTCTTGAGATCCCAGGGAAGGTGCTCCAGCCCCATGCGTTGCCTCAAATCAATGGCTGTAACGAGACAGCCACGCAGATTGAAGATGCCACAGACAAAGGGTGGGACATCCGCAAGAGGTGTCAGCTCCGGCAAGGGGACTACTTCTTGGATCTCGTGGACATGGATCCCATACCAGTTCTGATCCAAGACAAAAGTGAGTAGCGTGAACTCATCCTTCATGGTTAAGTTCCCTGTCGACGAGACTTAGAAGCTGCTGGGCGGTAATCCCGTTCGTCCCCTGAAGCGTGTCAGACAAAGGAGCGCTGCTCAGGAGCCTCTTTGCGACGGCTAAGCTCTTGCATGCCTTTTCAATTTGTCCCCGATCTCTATAGATTTTCCCAAGGTAGAAGTAACCCAGGGCGAAGTTCGGATCGATATAGATCGCTTTTTTGAACGCTTGCAGCGCCGCGTCTCTCTTGCCTTCCTCGACCCAGACGAGGCCCAAGGAGTAATGGGCCCAGAGATGGAGGGGGTCTAGCGCAAGGGTCCTTGAGAGCCAGTGGGAGGCTTCGGATAGATGGTGACGGTCGGCAGAGATTTGGCCTAGTAAGAAGAAAACACGGCTATCTTCAGGGCTCTTTTCTGCTTCTCCAGCCAGGAGCACAAGGGCCCTGTCCACCTCTCCTTGGGAGATAAGATCGAGCGCCTCAGCCACTGGGTCCCTCATGACTTTCTTATCTGAAGCTTCGTCCATTTTTGCTTGGCCTGCGGTTCGCCTTGGAAATTCATGGACGGGCAACGGCGGCAATAGACGAGGGATGGCTTTGGCGTTAAGGCTTTTGGATTGGGCCTTTTGATAAATAACCGTTTGGGGAAAGACC
>VBLN01000113.1 GCA_005878685.1 Deltaproteobacteria bacterium
AACCAGGGGGCCGCCTTCGCCACCGGTGTTCCTCCCGATATCTACGCATTTCACCGCTACACCGGGAATTCCACCCCCCTCTTTAGTACTCTAGCTTGCCAGTTTCATGCGCCCTTCCTCGGTTGAGCCGAGGGATTTCACACATGACTTAACAAACCGCCTACACGCCCTTTACGCCCAATAATTCCGAACAACGCTTGCACCCTCCGTATTACCGCGGCTGCTGGCACGGAGTTAGCCGGTGCTTCCTTTGAAGGTACCGTCACCTCCCGAGGCTGTTAACCTCGAGAGCATTCGTTCCTTCCGACAGGGCTTTACGACCCGAAGGCCTTCATCACCCACGCGGCGTTGCTGCGTCAGGCTTTCGCCCATTGCGCAAGATTCCCCACTGCTGCCTCCCGTAGGAGTCTGGACCGTATCTCAGTTCCAGTGTGGCTGGTCATCCTCTCAGACCAGCTAACCATCTTTGCCTTGGTAGGCCGTTACCCTACCAACTAGCTAATGGTGCGCAGGCCCATCTCTAAGTGATAGCTTGCATGCAGAGGCTACCTTTGACCCCTGTCCCCGAAGGGACCGTGGTCTTATCCGGTATTAGCTCGTCTTTCGACAGGTTATCCCGATCTTAGAGGCAGGTTACCTACGTGTTACTCACCCGTGCGCCACTTTACTCATCCCTTGCGGGACTTTCTCGTTCGACTTGCATGTGTTAGGCACGCCGCCAGCGTTCGTTCTGAGCCAGGATCAAACTCTCCAGTTAAAATTTTCAATCCGCCTTTGGCGGTGGATTGACTGAGTGTTTGATAGCTGTGCCTCATCGGCTTAACAGAAGCCCTAAACTGTCCCACCCAAATTTTGGATGGATGCTACTATTTAGTTTTCAAAGACCGGATGTTCTGCCCGGAAACGAGCAAATTTACTTTATAGGTGAATCGCTATGGCTTGTCAAGAGAGCCATGTTCCAAAGAGGTCTTAGTCTTATTTTCCGCCTGTGCAATGCGGGTTTTTCCGACTTCAACCACGCTGTGAGTCTCTCGCCGGAACTCAAAATCGACGTCTTTAATCACGTTCCGATCCACTTTGACAGCACCCTGAGAAATCAATCTCCTAGCCTCGCTCTTGGAGCGCGCGAAGCGAAGATCAACTAGCAGCTGACAAAGGCTGATTCGGCTGGGCGGCGAGAATTGCTGTCGAATTTCCTTGGGAACCGTCCTCCTTTGATGTCGGGCTTCAAAGTATTCCTGCGCCGATTCTCCCGCGCCGTCGCCATGAAAACGCGACACAATCTCTCTGGCAAAGGATTTCTTGAAGTCCATGGGGTGAAGCGATCCGCGAGCCACTGCCTCGCGAGCCCTCTCGATCTCCTCACCATCTCTGTCGCTCAACAATTCCGCATAGCGCCACATCAACTCATCGGAGATAGACATCATTTTGCCGAAAATTTCTTCAGGCGGCTCGCTAATGCCTATGTAGTTATTGAGTGACTTGCTCATTTTATTTACGCCGTCCGTGCCTTCGAGCAGCGGCATGGTCAAAACCACCTGGGCTTCTTGACCATACTCGCGCTGCAATTCTCGCCCAATCAGCAGATTAAACCGCTGGTCCGTCCCTCCCAATTCTACGTCTGCTTTCAAGACTACCGAGTCGTATCCCTGAATCAAGGGATAAAGAAACTCGTGGATGCTGATCGGCTGTTGATTCTGATAGCGCAGCTTGAAATCTTCCCGCTCAAGCATGCGGGCTACGGTATACCTCGCGCTCAACTCTACAAGCGCCGCAGCATCCATCTCTTCCATCCAGCGATGGTTGAATTCTATCACGGTCTTCTTTGGATCAAGGATTTTGAAAATTTGTTCCTTATAGGTCTCCGCGTTTTTGAGAACCTCGTCGCGAGTCAGCTGCTTTCGCGTTTCCGATCTGCCGGTCGGGTCCCCAATCATTCCGGTAAAATCTCCAATGAGGAAGATCACCTCGTGACCCAAATCCTGGAACTGCTTCATCTTTTGGATCAAGACCGTGTGTCCCAGGTGGAGGTCCGGCGCCGTGGGATCGAATCCCGCTTTGATGCGCAGCGGCTTGCCACGCTGAAGCTTCTTAAGAAGTTCTTCCTCGACCAGGATCTCGACCGCTCCACGCTTGATAATCCGTAACTGTTGGCGAGGATCGGAGTTCAATGTTCGGACCCCTTCCACTGAAGACGGACACGGCGGATACTGCGTGCCTTGCCCGTCGCCTCGTCCACTTCCGATATAACCCCTTGGACAATCACATTCTCGCTGGCGACCTCAAACCTTTGCGGCAACTGACTCAAGAATCCTTGAATGACGGTCTCCCTCTCCATCCCAATGACCGAATCCGAGGGTCCACACATGCCTAGATCTGTAATGTAGGCGGTCCCCCCCGGAAGAATCCGTTCATCCGCTGTCTGAACGTGAGTATGGGTCCCGTACACCAGGGATACCCGCCCATCCAAATACCAGCCCATGGCATTCTTTTCTGATGTCGCCTCTGCATGCATATCCACAATAATGACCGGGGAGAAAGAGTTGCGCCGTCTTAGGAGCATGTCCGCGCAGCGAAACGGATCATCGACATGACCCGGCATAAAGACTCTCCCCTGCAGATTCACAATCAATGCACGAAGCCCAGCGTCATTTTGCCACTCCACCCATCCTTGCCCTGGCGCCCCCTCCGGATAGTTGGCAGGCCGAACCAGAAAAGGGTTCTTCTCCATGTAGGAGTAAATCTCTTTCTTTTTCCAAATGTGATTTCCTGAGGTGAGGACGTGAACGCCGCCCGAGAAAAGCTCTTCTGCGCTTTTTATATCCACGCCCATGCCTCCGGCTGCGTTCTCGGCATTAGCAACGACCAAGTCTATCCCCTCGCTCTCGACCAGAGCTGGAACGAGATCCCGGATAGCTCGACGACCGGGCCGGCCCACCACATCTCCCAGGATCAAAACACGCATAGCTATTCGCGCTCGTGCTCGTGATACGTGCTCGTCTCCGGACACGAACCACGGACACGAGTCACCTCTTTTCTATTATCGGGCGTAATCCACCGCCCGGACCTCCCGAATGACGGTGACCTTGATCTGCCCTGGATAGGTCATCTCATTCTCGATCTTGCGCGCAACTTCTCTGGCCATGAGCGCTGCGTCTTCATCGGAGATGGTGTCGTGCTGGACAATGATCCTTATCTCTCTGCCGGCCTGAACGGCATAGGATTTTTCCACTCCCTTAAACGAGTTGGTGATGCGCTCGAGTTCCTCCAAGCGCCGCACGTAGGTCTCAAGCATTTCCCGCCGCGCGCCCGGGCGAGCCCCCGAGAGCGCATCCGCGGCATCCACTAGAGGCGCGAGAATCGTCTCCGCCTTCACATCCTCGTGGTGGGCTGCGATCGCATTGACAATCTTGGGAGACTCCCCATATTTACGCGCCAGCTCCGCCCCGATGATGGCATGGGATCCCTCGACTTCGTGATCCACTGCCTTTCCGATGTCGTGCAGCAGAGCCGCACGCCGCGCTTGCTTTTCGTTCAGGCCCAATTCAACTGCCATTATCCCGCAGATGAAAGCGGCTTCAATGGAATGCAGCAGTACATTCTGAGCATAGCTATAGCGAAACTTGAGCCGTCCCAGCAGCTTGATGAGCTCGGGGTGAATGCCGTGAACGCCTACGTCAAAAATAGCTTTTTGGCCCGCCTCGCGAATGACCTCGTCCACCTCTTGTTCGGCTTTGCGCACCACCTCCTCAATTCTGCCCGGATGAATTCTTCCATCCGAGATAAGCTTCTCTAGAGAGAGACGTGCAATCTCCCGGCGAATGGGATTATGGCCCGAAATAATGACGGACTCCGGGGTATCGTCGACAATGAGGTCTATGCCGGTTGCGGCCTCCAGTGCCCGAATATTTCTTCCCTCCCTGCCGATGATTCTTCCTTTCATTTCATCGCTAGGCAAATGTACGACGGTCACTGTGCGCTCGGCGACAAAATCCCCAGCAAGTCTCTCTATGGCTAGAGCAACGATTTTTTGCCCTTTGCGACCCGCCTCCTCTCTTGCTTCCTCCTCTATCACTCGTATTCGCTTGGCCGACTCGTGCCTGGCTTCTTCTAACATCTGGTCAATCAGACTCCTCTTTGCCTCCTCCCGGGTTAGCCCTGCCACTCGCTCTAACTGCCGTCTCGCCTCGTCTACCAGACGGTCACACTCCGTTGTTTTCTCATCGAGGGATTTCTCTCGTATCTTCACAGATACTTCTCGCCTAGCTAACTCTCCCTCGCGCTTCTCCGCCATCTCGATCCGCTTATCCAGACTTTCTTCCTTAGGAATCAGCCTCTTTTCTAAAATCTGGAGTTCCCTGCGAGTCTCTCTGACCTCCTTCTCAAAATCGGTTTTGACCTGCAAAAGGCTATCTTTGCTTTGAACCTCAGCTTCCCTCTTGATAGTGTTCGCTTCCTTTTTCGCCTCCTCAATAATGCGTGACGCCGTGCTCTGAGCCAGCTCCAGTTGTATCCGGCGCTGTCTGTTCCGCAACCAGGAAACGGCCAGGGATAATGAAACCCCTGCCAAGAAACCTACGATTCCAATCAACGTAAAAAGTTCCAATGATAACACCCCCTTTGTAACGAGCAATTTTAGCAGACCCATCCTGACCGTGACGGGATGCTGCCGCAGTCAATGATTCTCCTTTCAGTGATAATATGGTCAACCTTTCGATCCCACTCCTCGGCCGGCAAATTCTCCACGACCTGAAACTCGTAGGCTAAAGCCGCAAACCTTGGCCCCCCGCCCAAAAACTTAAGCAACCGGTCGTACCAACCCCTGCCCCTGCCCAGCCGGTTACCGTGAAGATCAAAAATGACTCCCGGAACAAATACGATCAATCCCTCGCGGTCCTCCTCCGTCAGCACTCGGTTGCCGGCCGGTTCAAGGATGCCATAGCGACCTAACCTCATCTCCTCGGCGGAATTCACCGCCACCAGGTTCAAGTCGTCTCCTTGTGTCAACTTTGGGTAGAAGAGCTTCTTTCCCGTTCTCAAGGCGTGCTCGCGGATCTCTTCAGTGGCGATTTCATTTCCGATTGGACTATACAGTGCCACCGAACAGGACATGAGGTAAGGCAAAAAATCGACGACTCTCTCTTGAATCTGCTGATTCCATAGTCGGAGTTCAGAAGACGGGCGGGCGTCGCGTCGCAGAAGCGCCTCGGTCCGCAGCTGATGCTTTTTCTCTCTCATACAAATCTCGGAGAGAGGAACCTGGAAGACAGTGGGTGGGGACAACTAGGAGACGGGGAGAGGAAAGCGACTGCTACAAACCGGAACTACGGAAACACCGAGTATACCCTCCGCCGCCGCTCCTCGGAGACAAGACCAACCGCCACTTACGATGACCGACGCCAGGGAAAACTCTGGTGCGCCCTTGCAAGCTACTGATACCGGTTTGCCAATGCATTTTTAAGTCCACAGATGTGAACAGCAATAGAATTAGATCCTTCCTGAAAATTGGCTCCCCAAATACTCACCTCCACCCCAGCCCTACCGTTAGATTCCCCCCGCATTGTGCCGTGTCACCGGGTCAACTTGAACCTGGAAACCAGGTGGAGGCCATATTACCGTTTGAGTCTTCCCCTCACTTGGGGCCTGACGGCCTTTGTTGGTTCTAAGTTGCCTCCGCTGATCACGAGCACAGCAGGGGAAAAGGATCACTTATGTGATTAGCCCTCCTCACTCAAAGTCGTTAAAAGTCTCTTCGATAAATGACCCACGCGGATAAGTATCTCTTCATGTCTTTCCTTTAAACGGTGATACTCATCGGCGATATTCAGCGCGACGAGCATCGCGATATTGGACTTGGCAACAGGCCGCGACGTCTTCAAAGCCTCCTGCATCTTTTCATCCACATATCCCGCCACTCTATGGACATAACTCTCCTCCGCATCGCTGCTAATAGTAAATCTCTGACCCATAATTTCGACATCAAAAGCCTTTTTCATAGAAGTTTTGCTGCCCTCTGATCACGAAAGGTCCAGGTGATCGAAGTGCCCTAAGATTTTTCCCAACTTTTCTCGAAGTTCGGTCCGCTCACGCTCATACTGCCGCATCTGGCCCTTCAAGTGATGCCACTCGCTCTCTTTTTGCTGGAGCTTTTTTTCGACCAACTCCTTTTCTTTCTTAACCTTCTCGTGCCTTTCCAGCAGTTGATTCACCCTATGTTCCAGTTGTTCCAGATTCTCGATAGCCATAACTTGATAGCGCTACAAACTTCATGTTGCAGTTTAATTTTAACACTTTTGGTTGTCAAGCTAAATTCGCTGTGAAAGAGGTATCCGATAAGGCTCTTTACCCAAGAAAACTCATTGGGAAAGCCTAGGAAGCTAGTCTCATCGGCTCGGCCAGAAACGATCTCCATGGGTCAAGTATAATTGAGTGCATATCGCCAGAAAATGTTGTAGGATACGCCCGTTTTCTTGGGAAAAGAACTGAGCCAAGACACAAATCTTCCACCTTTCTCTAAGTATGTTAAAGAAAACAAAGAGGTTTCCCACGCAAATAGAGGGACGAATCAGACGTCAGCCATAGTCTTTGAGTCCGAGTCCTGTAAACCTTTCGTCAGAGAACAAGTCTAACTTTGACAAAGGCTCAAGAGAGCCTAAGATCAAGGAGGGTTTTATGGATAGATTCAAAGCAATAGTTCTCGGGGGCCTAGTGGCAGGTTCCTTGGTAATCTCAGGGTTGCCAGCCCTGGCTGAAGAAGGGGGAAGTAATGCACCCCAGCGATCGCGCGATATCCGCCACGACAGGCGCGATATCAGGAAAGATCGCAGGGATATCCGAGCCGATAAAAAAGACATCCATCAGGATCGGAAGGATCTCCACAACGACTATAAAGACCTGAGACAGGATAGGCACGAACTCAAGCAAGACGTCCACAATGGAGCGAGCCAAGACGAGATCGCGGGTGACCGCAAGGATATCCGCAGTGATTTAAAGGATATCTACAAAGACAAAAGGGATCTGCGAGGGGATCGTAGGGACGTCCGGGGAGACTTCCGGGATCTTCGGCAAGACCGACGCGACCTGAAAGAAGATCTGAACGAAGCGCACTGAGGTTTAGCTTGTGATTGGCCTGGTCGCCGGATGCCCGACGGCAGGCCATTTCCAGTTCGTCCCCTCACTTTTTCAGGCTGACTCAACTGCATGGGAACAGGCCGACCCGAAGAGTTGGGGGATGAAACGCTTGTGACGCTCGCCCAAAAGGGGGAGCACAAGGCGTTTGAGGAACTCGTGGAACGATATAAACAAAAGGCCTATCGCATCGCCTTTGATTTCACGCGCGACCGGGAAGAGGCAAAGGATCTCTCCCAAGAGGCATTCTTGCGCGCCTTCACCCACCTAAACGGTTTTGACCAGCGCGCGAGCTTTTACACCTGGTTTTACCGGATCCTGGTAAACCTTTGTTTGGACTACCGGCGGCGTGGCCAACGGGTCAGTTGGCAACCCTTTGAGGAGCATGATGGGAAGACCGCCGAAAAAAATGAAATAGCCAACCCTGGACCTTCCCCAGATCGAGAGGCAATGTCAGGAGAGATCTCGCGAAAGATAGGAGCAGCTTTGAATTCGCTTCCCCCAAAGCAGCGCACCGCCTTTGTCCTGAAGAATCACGAGGGACTTTCAATCCGCGAGATCGCGAAGATTATGCAAACCGCGGAGGGAACGGTGAAGACCCATATTCATCGAGCAGTATTGGCTTTGAGACAAAGCCTGGCGGAACTCGTTTGAGGAGAAAATGAGATGACGGACATGAGTTCGATCCAAAAGGCATGTAAAAACTACGAACAGGATCTGGTTCTGCACTATTACGGTGAGAGCTCGCCGGAGGAGCGGGAGCGGATTCAAGCTCACCTTCAAGGTTGTCCTTCCTGCTCCCGTTTTCTCGACGAGCTGCGGACAGTGCTCCCTCTGACTGTAAAGGCCGACGAGCCTCCCGAGTCCTTTTGGGAGAGTTACTCGAGGGAGCTTCGTCAAAGGCTCATGACCGCGAGGGAAAAGAATGCCTGGTGGGAAGGTATCTTCTCTTTCTTGCGCCCGTGGGCGGTACCCACCTTGGCCACAGCTGTGGTCCTGATTCTGGCTGTAACGCTGACCTTAACTAGAGGGACATGGCACACAAGGGATCTCCCGCCGAAAGAAGAGGCTCTTTTAGAGGTCCTGCCGATTGCAGAGAATTTGGAATTCTATACCTCTATGGACTTTCTCGATTCCTTGGACCTGCTGGAAGACATGGGAGGCGCCGATAGTGGTTCGGCCTGAGGCGGAGAGAAGATGTGAGGCAAAGCCTATGGATCGTCATGCTTCTCTTTTTTTACTCCCCTTCTCTTGCGGCCACCAAAGACGAGGAGCGACCCGATAAAGAGATGCTTGAGCTCATGGAGATGCTGCGAGAAATGGACATGGTCAAAGACCTAGAACTTATGCAGCAGATGGATACTGTGAACCGGGGACAAACTCCGGCGAGCCAGAGCCCCCAGAAGAGCCAAGGGAAAACAAAGGATCGACAAAAGTGAAGAGGATCCTCGGCACAGTCATATTCTTGATCGCCCTGTGGCTACCCGCCGCGACGATATGGGCCCAAGCCGAGAACCAGCCCTCGCCCGGCGCGCTTGAACGCTGGCGGCAGATGAGCCCACAAGAGAAGCAAGAACTCAGGGAGCGGTACCAGAGATGGAAGGCTCTCCCCCCCGAAGAAAAAACCGAACTGCACAAAAGGTTTGAAACCTGGCGACAATTGCCTCCGGCAGAGAAGGCGGTCATCCGCAAGAACTTCCAACGCTGGCAAAATCTCTCTCCGGAGCAGCAAGAGCAGTTCCGAGAGCGCTGGCAGCGCTGGCGCAATCTGCCGCCAGAGAAACGCGAAATGCTCAAACAGCGCTTTGAAAAACTGCGCGAGCTTACTCCGGAGCAGCGCCGCGAACTGCGGGAGAAGTTCAAGGAACGTCAAAATCTCTCGCCTGAAGAAAAAAGAGCGTTCCGCCAGCGCCTGAAGGAGCAACTACAGCGCCGCGAAAAGGTGGACGACTAACTTATGAACGCGCCCTTAACTGAAGAGCAAAAAATAATCCATTTTCTAAACCGCGTCACCTTTGGCCCGACACCAGCTGAGATCGACAGAGTCAAAAACGGAGGAATTTTCCCTTACCTGGAAGAGCAGCTCCATCCGGAAAAGATCCCGGATCCAGCGGCAGAAGAGAAACTTGCTCAGCTAAAGACGGTCCGTCTAAGCAGCCGGGAACTCCTGGAACTCTATCCCCCGCCAAAGCAGGCCAAGAGTCGAGGGATGGATATTTCCCCCATGCAGACGCCGCGCTTCGTGATCTTTGAACTCCAACAGGCCAAGCTCCTGCGTACTGTCTATAGTCGGCGACAGCTCTACGAGCTCATGGTCGATTTTTGGACCAACCACTTCAATGTCTTCGCTGGCAAGGGCGCGGACCGGTGGCTGGTAACCTCTTATGATCGCGATACGATCCGACCTCACGCGCTGGGACGTTTCCGCGACCTTCTTCTCGCTACGGCGCGCAGCCCGGCCATGCTCTTCTACTTGGACAATTGGCTCAGCGTGAGTCCGGATGCGGTCATGAATCGTTTCCGGCCTAACGCCAAACCTGGTCCAAGACAAGGCCTGAATGAAAACTACGCGCGCGAACTCATGGAGCTCCATACCTTGGGAGTGGATGGTGGCTACACACAGAAAGATGTGATGGAAGTCGCCCGTTGTTTTACCGGCTGGACCATCCGCCGCCCTAGGGGAGAACCGGAATTTCTCTTCAATGCCCGCATGCACGATCCCAGAGAGAAAGTCGTTCTCGGAGCCCGAATTCCGGCGGGTGGAGGAACTCAAGACGGTATGAAAGTCATCGATCTCCTCTCGCGTCACCCTTCAACCGCGCGATTCATCGCCACCAAGCTTGTGCGCCGGTTTGTCAGCGATGACCCTCCGGTTTCTCTCGTCACACAGGTGGCCAAGGTTTTCCGCGAGAGCGACGGCGATATCAAGGAATTGTTGCGTGCCATCGTCGAATCTCCGGAATTCTTCTCTCCTGAAGCCGTACAGGCCAAAGTCAAAAAGCCGCTGGAGTTCATTGCCAGCTCACTGCGTTCGGTTGGCGCGGAAACCAACGCCTCGCCAGCCTTGTTGCGCTATCTTGTCCGGATGGGAGAGCCTCTTTTTTTGGCCCAACCGCCTACTGGATTTCCGGATGTCGGCTCGACTTGGGTCAGCCCGGATATGCTGCTCGCGAGGATCAACTTCGTGACCGATCTATCAAACAACCGAATCCCGGGAACAAGGGCGAATGTCGATAAAGAGACGACCTTTGCCATGGTCGCGCCTGAATTTCAAAGGAGGTAGAGATGGACTTCTCACGCCGGCTCTTTCTCAAGACCACAGGTTTTGGCCTCTTAGCCTTAGGGCTGCCGCCTTCATTTCTTGTGCGTGCAGCAGAGGGGGAAACGGCGAAACGAGGAAAAATTCTGGTCGTCGTTTTCCAGCGCGGCGGCATGGATGGCCTCAATGCTGTGATCCCGTTTAAAGATCGAGCTTACTACTCCCTGCGGCCGACCATCGCCGTTACGGAGCCATCTTCAGGAGAAGAAAGAGCGATCGACCTCGACGGCTTCTATGGTCTTCATCCGGCGCTGGCGCCGCTCAAGCCGCTATTCGATAAAAGCCACCTGGCTATCATCCACGCCGCAGGCTCGCCTGACAACACCCGCTCTCATTTCGATGCGCAGGATTATATGGAGCTCGGCACGCCAGGCATCAAAAGCACACCGGACGGATGGTTAAACCGTGTTCTTCTACAAACCTCGAATGATCGTAACCCGTTCCAGGCCGTAGCGCTCACTCAAAGACTGCCGCGCATTCTGGCCGGTAAAGCACCGGCGGTGACGATGACATCCATTGAAGAATTTCGTCTGCGCGATTCGTTTTTGGCCCCGACCCTCCAAAGATTCTACGCGAATGTAAATGACCCGATCCTTCGGCAAGGCGGAGACAACCTCTTCGAGGCGATGAGGGTTCTGAGCACTGTCGAAGCAACGCTGCCTCCTGTGGCCGCCGATGGCTATCCTATCGGTCGCTTTGGAGATAGTCTCAAACAAATCAGCCGGCTTGTTAAAGCCAATGTCGGTCTGGAGATCGCCTTCACCGAGATCGAAGGCTGGGACACGCACGTCAATGAAGGAGGGACCAAGGGGCAGATGGCCAACCGCCTGAAAGATCTTGCCGAAGGTCTTACGGCTTTCTATCGGGATCTGGGCGATCGAATGGAGGATGTTGTCCTGCTCACCCTATCGGAGTTCGGCCGCACCGCGCGGGAGAATGGCAACCGTGGCACGGATCACGGCCACGCGAACGTGATGTTCGTCATGGGCGGGAGGATAAAAGGCGGCAAGGTCTACGGCCGCTGGCCGGGACTCGATCCGGCAGTTCTTTACGAAGGACGCGACTTAGCGCTGACTACGGATTTTCGCGCGGCGTGCGGAGAAGTTCTTTCACGCCACCTGGGTCAAAAGGATCTGACCAGAGTCTTCCCCGGCTACCAAGTTCCATCCCGAGCATTGGGTCTTATCGTTTAGACCAACCTGCTCCCGGCCCAACACTAAATCCCGGCGATCTGCGAATTGTCGCGGCCATTTTCTTGCACACGATATTGCAGCTCATAAAGCCGCGAATAGAGTCCCCGACGTGCCAGCAGCTCTTGATGGCTTCCCTCCTCCCACACCTCTCCTCTGTGAACGACCAAGATGCGGTCCACGTTCTTGATGGTCGAAAGCCGGTGAGCAATAATGATGGCCGTCCGCTCCTTAAGAAGCTCCTTAAGAGCCTCTTGGATCAACAATTCAGTCTCCGTATCGACTGAGCTTGTGGCTTCGTCCAGTATGAGAATTTTCGGGTCAAAGGCCAAAGCGCGCGCAAAGGAGAGAAGCTGGCGCTGCCCCTGGGAAAGCGTCGCGCCCCGCTCTTGGACCTCTTCCTCATAACCCGCGGGCAGCCGTTCGATGAAAGGAGCGATGTGCACCCGATGGGCGGCTTCCATCAAGCGCTGCTCACTGACGCGCGCGTCGCCAAGGCTAATGTTTTCGGCAATGTTCCCCGAAAACAGAAAAACATCCTGCAGCACTAAACCCAGGTTGCGTAGCAGCTCCTGCTTGTTCCATTCCCGGATATCGATGCCGTCGACCAGGATGCGGCCACGCTCGACTTCGTAGAAGCGGCATAGCGCGGAGATGATCGACGTCTTCCCTGCGCCCGTGGCGCCCACGAGCGCGACGCGCTCGCCGGGCTTGACGCCGAAAGAAATCCCCTTGAGAACGGGCTCGCCGGCGTTGTACGACAGCCACACGTCTTGAAACTCCACGGTCCCCGCCCCGCGCGCCGGAAGTTCGGGGTGTTGCGGGCTCCTGATCTTTTCCTCTGTGTCCAACAGGGTAAAGATTCGCTCCGAGGAGGCCATGGCTGCTTGCATAATATTATATTTTTCCGCAAGGTCGCGGATCGGCTGATACATCCGCTGAATATATTGGATGAAAGCGACCACCACACCCGCCTCCAACGCCTGATTGAGAATGAGGCTTCCGCCATACCACAGCGTCGTCCCGATC
>VBLN01000493.1:0-1451 GCA_005878685.1 Deltaproteobacteria bacterium
CAATATCGTCCAGTGTCCGATCGAAAAAGTGACGATCGGCATGCCGGTCGAAGTCGTCTTCGAAGAAGCTGGGCGGGGAATTTTCCTACCCAAGTTCAGACCACAATGACGCGAATCTCATACCGCCTTCGCTCAACAAGCTGACAAAAATAAATTTCGACGCACTATGTTGTGTTCGTTATACCCAGGGTATATGTTGATTGAAAGCATACTATTCTGAGGAGATGGCGATGAAAATAAAACTGTGGACGCTTATCTTGAGCACGGCTCTCATTGAGATTCTTTTTTTATCCCCTCAGGCTTCCGCCCAAAAGCCGAAGGAGGAATCCGTGGTTAAAGACGGCTCGGTGGTCAGCCTCGAATACACTCTTTCCGATGAGAAGGGAAAACCGCTCGAATCCAACAAAGGCAAGGAGCCGCTCAAATACATTCATGGACAGAAGCAGATCATCCCCGGCCTTGAGAAAGAGCTCTCCGGGATGAAAGTGGGCGGAGAAAAGCACGTTCAAGTTAAGCCCGAAGAGGCATACGGTGTTGTGAACCCCAAGGCCTTCCAGGAAGTTCCCAAGGAAAAAATACCCCCCGACGGTTTAAAGGTCGGAGCGACGCTCATGGCGAAAAGCCCCCAGGGACAGAGTCAGCCGGTCCGCGTTGCTGAAATCAAAGAAAAGACCGTTGTCCTGGATCTGAACCATCCTCTCGCGGGAAAAACGCTCACGTTCGATGTGAAAGTATTGGATATTCAATCTCCACAATCGACTCCTCCACAACCAGCTCCGCAGGCGAAATGATATCTCGCTTTCATCCGGCGTAGCTTAGATGCGGCTGGCAGAGTTTGCTGCAAAAATACGGAACTGCCGCGATATCGTTTTCTTCACCGGCGCCGGGATCAGCACCGAGTCGGGCGTGCCGGACTTCAGAAGTCCCGGCGGCATCTGGACCAAATATACTCCGATCTATTTCGACGAATTCATGAGCAGTGAAGAGGCACGCATCCGCAGTTGGAAAATGAAGAAGGAAACTCACGAACTGTACAAAGATGTGAAGCCGAACATCGGTCACTACGCCATCGCCGCGTTCGAGAAGCGTGGCCAGTTGCTCGGCGTCATCACGCAGAACATCGACGGGCTCCATTCCATCGCCGGGGTCTCGCAAGAGAAGCTCGTCGAGCTTCACGGTACCGACCGGTGGATCCTCTGCCTCAATTGCGGCAAGAAGTTCGATCCCGAGCCGATCTTCCAGTTAATCGTCGGGAACTTCCGACCACCCACCTGCGACGAGTGCGGCGGCATTCTCAAGTCCGCGACCATCTCCTTCGGCCAAGCGATGCCCGTCGAAGAGATGAACCGCGCCCACGAGCTGGCCGGGGCCGCCGAGATTTTCTTCGTGATAGGATCTTCCCTGGTCGTTCAGCCGGCCGCGTCTTTCCCCGTCATCGCCAAAGAAAACGG
>VBLN01000493.1:1470-2932 GCA_005878685.1 Deltaproteobacteria bacterium
CGCGACCCGACCCCGTTGGACTCATTGGCGGATTTCCATCACCGCGGCGCCATCGGAGATTTTTTCAAAGAGTTGAACCGGCTGATAGTCGACGGATAGGAGCCCACTTAACCCGCCGCGCTCCGCAGGAACGTCTTGAACACGTCAGATCCGTCCAGGTAGCCTCCATTCATGCGTCCTCCCTTCTACTATGGCTACGTTATTCTCTTCCTCTGCTTCCTTAATATGGTGTTCGTGCGCGGCGCTTTTGGCTCGTTCAGCGTCTTCTACGTTGCCTTGTTGGAGGACTTTCAGTGGTCCCACGCCGTCGGCGCCAGTATCGTGTCGCTGAACTCCCTGGTCTATGCTTTGGTGTCGCCTGCGATCGGCTACGCGTTTGACCGACTCGGACCACGCATCTTGATACCGTTGGCCGGTCTCTTGATGGGACTCGGTTTCACCTTTTCCGGCCTGAGCAACTCTCTGTGGGAACTGTACATTTACTACGGCATCCTCGCCGCAATAGGCCAGGGAGGTTTGGGCTTTGTGACCCAAAGCGCGCTTATCTCCCGCTGGTTCGTTCGCCATCGCGCCACGGCCATCGGCCTGGCGACGGCGGGGCAGGGGTTTGGGATGATCACGATCGTCCCGCTCTCCCAGATTTTGATTTCACACGTAGGCTGGCGGACTGCTTTCATGCTCTTGGGCGCTCTCATCCTCGTCGCAATCGTTCCAGCCAATGCCATTTTTCAGAGGCGCAACCCTGGAGACGTAGCGCAGCTCGCCGATGGAGAAAGCGCTTACTCGGGTGAAAAGTCCGCGGCTTCAAGAAGCGCGGTCGATGGATATCAGTGGACGTTGCCCACGGCGCTTCGTTCCTTCCCCTTCTGGAGCATCGCCGCTGGGCATCTCGCGCTGGGCACGGGCCTTTTTCTGATCTACACGCACATAGTCGCCCACTTGGTCCACCAGGGATTTGACAAGCTACTGGCCGCTTTCATCCTGGGAGTCATCGGAGTGATGAGAGTAGCAGGCACCTTTATCTGGGGATATGCATCGGATCGGCTAGGAAGGGATAAAGCTTACGGTGTCTCCGTCTTGATAACCTTGATCGGCCTTGTCTGCCTGCTCGGGATCGGCTTCGATTCTCCTCTGTGGTTTGTCTACATGGCTGGGATGTTGTATGGAATCGGTCATAGCTCAGGCAATCCTACTTACGGAGCGGTCATCGGAGATATCTTTAGCGGCACAAATATTGGCACCATCTTTGGCTTCCTTGAGATCACCTTCGGACTGGGCATGGCCCTCGGCTCGTGGTCAGGCGGGACAATCTTTGACATCACGGGTTCCTACCGCTGGGCGTTCGTCCTTGCTCTAGCCTGTTTTTCTCTCTCTTTTCTAGCCATCCAGGCCAGCATGGCTTGGCACCGGGGACAGGTAAGGACGAACCGGATAGCGGAGTGAGATGAAGCGGGGGAATCGG
>VBLN01000495.1:0-1916 GCA_005878685.1 Deltaproteobacteria bacterium
TCGATCCCAAGTCGATAACCTCCTTCTGGGATTTTCTCGATCCCAAGTGGAGAGGGAAAATCACCGCTAAAGATCCAAGGGATCCGGGGGGAGGAAGCCCGCTGCTTTTTTTCTACTATAATCCTCAGCTTGGACCTGACTTCATCAGGAAGCTGCTCGCAGGCGGCAGCCTCACTCTGATTCGCGACGAGCGTCAACAGACGGATTGGCTCGCCTCGGGCAAACACCCGATCGCCATAACGGCCAAGGCCGAAGAGGTGGATGAAGCGAAACGACAGGGACTGCCGGTCGAGATGTTGAATCCGCATGCGCTGGGCAAAGATGGAGTCGGGCTTGAATCCGGCGGAACGATGATCTCTCTGGTAAACAGGACGCCCCATCCAAACGCCGCCAAAGTGATGATCAACTGGTTCCTCTCGCGCGAGGGACAAGCGGCCGTCCAAAAAGGGATGCCCAACGAGCCGGGCGAAGGATGAGCTGCCCCCGTGGCGTCAGCGCGTGAAGGAGGCCAAGTATATCCGTCTGTGGGGTCCGGAGATTTGGGATCGCGACGCCGTGCATAAGCTGGTGAGCGAGACGTTAAAATAAGAAAGGAAGGAGACCAGCCGTGGTCAAAGCGAGCGAGCTTTCCTGGGATGACGTCGTTCGGGTCGGGCCGGGCACGTTAGGGGGCAACTATTTGCGCTGCTTTTGGTGGCCCGTCGCCCTCTCCGAAGAAGTAAGGGACGTGCCCGTACCCGTGAAGGTCTTGGGCGAAGAGCTCGTGCTCTTCCGCGACCTCTCTGGCCACTTAGCGCTCCTCGGGGCCCACTGTTCTCACCGCCGCGCCTCGCTGGAGTACGGAAGAATTGAAGAACAGGGAATCCGTTGCGCCTACCATGGATGGTACTATGACCGACAGGGCAGAATATTGGATCGGCCGGCGGAGCCCATCAAGACGGCTCCTGGTATTCGGCAAAACTGGTATCCCGTGCGAGAGCTGGGAGGTTTTGTCTTCGCTCACATGGGTCCCGATAAGGAGAGCCCTCCGCCGCTTCCGCGCTACGACGTTTTGGTTCAGGATGGCTACAGAGTCGCGGAAAGAGGAGACGCTGAAAGCGGAAAGGCGTACAAGTGCAATTGGCTCCAGGGAGTGGAAAATACCACGGACACGACGCATCTGGCCTATCTGCATGGAATTTTCGAAAGCTGCCCCATCTTCAAGGCCGTCGAAGGGGAATTTGGCGTCAAAATATACATTCTCGAACACGGATCAAACCCCAATACCGTGAGAGTAAGAAAACGGTGCACCGTCCTGCCCACTATCAATCGGAAATCCCGCGAGCCCAGGGCAAAGAACCCCGACAGGCTTCGGGCGCAAGTCCAACAGGCGATTTGGATCGTTCCGATCGACGACACGCGCTGTGAGGAGATGCGGTTGACGGTTTATTCCGAGCCGCCCAAGGACAAGAGGTACCATGGCATCTATCAGGATCGGGCCAGGCAGACGGAGAGAAAGCCCTATGACCGCCGATTGTTTGGCGACATCACGGGAATCGTGCCCTTGGAGGACAAGGCCATGGTCGAGAGCCAGGGAGAGATTGTCGATCGCACCCTTGAACACCCGGGCTATGGCGACCGCGCCATATTGCTGCTGCGGAAGATGATCAGAGACGGCATAGCGGACGTCGCCCAAGGCCGAAAACCCAAGGGAGTGCTGCAAGAAGAATTGCCCATGATCGATCTAGATATCGGTTTTGAGGAGTTCGAGATCGATAAGGCGCCTGAAGTGATTCGCGATCTGCTCCCGGAGCTTGAAGCGCAGGTTGCGAAAGCCGGTTAAAACTCGGGTTCAACACGTTTGACTGTTGAGCGATTTAAACGACTTCGACGGGAGATTTATGCCTTCATTAGAGCGGATTGGTTTCGTTGGCCTA
>VBLN01000495.1:1981-3151 GCA_005878685.1 Deltaproteobacteria bacterium
GGATCGGGAAAAGATGAGGCCGTTCGTAGAGGAAGGAGCGCTGACAGGTCTTTCGCTTGCCGAGGTGGCTGAACGTTCCACGGTTGTAATTGTTTCCTTCCAGTCCGGCGCACTCGAGGAAGTGGTTTTGGGGGCTCAGGGGATTGCGAAGGGAGGGAAACAGGGCCTGGTCTTCGTCGATTTAAGCAGCACCGACCCCGAGGCCGCCATAAGGATCTCGTCTACCCTCCGCGAGCGGGGGATCGAGATGCTCGATGCGCCCGTGAGCGGCGCGGACATCGGCGCGACGAATGGCAACTTGACAATCTTCGTTGGCGGGAAATACGAGGCCTACCAGCGATGCCTGCCCGTTCTGCAGCATATCGGGCGGATGGTTACCTACCTTGGAAAAAACGGCAACGGCCAGATCGCAAAACAAATTAACCAGATGATGCAAACCATGTCGGAGCTCGCCATCTATGAAGGCCTTCTTCTGGCGGAGAAGATGGGTCTGGACCTCAAGCTATTTGCCCGAGCCGCATCAGCAGGATGCGCTCAATCCTGGCGCTTGGATGAACTCGTTAACGGGGTCTTCAACTGCGGCGAGAGAAAATACCAGCTCAGATTACGTCCGGGACGGACAGGAAAGTCGCTTGAGATGGCCAAGAAGCTTGGCCTCANNNNTTTGACCGATCCATGGTGACTCCGCCAGCCAAAAAGCCCCACAGTTGATTTTGCCTCAGGCGCAATACCGACGCAGGCGTCTCTTTTTTTTCTTACTTGCCTTTCCCCTTGTCCAGCATCGACTCGTAGCCGAGCCTTTCCAGCACCTCGACGACGGAGAGACCTTGGCGTATCCCCTCCGCCATTCTGGTTTCCTGCTGCGCCACAGCCTCGGCTTCCTTAATCACCTCTTGCTCCTTCTCCCGCGGAATGAAGACAACGCCGCTGCCGTCCGCGATGACCAGATCCCCCGGGTGCACCTGAACTCCGGCGAACTGGATCTCCTGGTTAAAAGAATCCTGTACCACCCTTCCGCGCGCCGTCATGGGAACCACGGCGCGCGCGAAAACCGGAAAGCCCACTTCCCGGCTCTCGTCGATGTCTCTACAAGCCCCATCGATGACGACGCCGCTCAACCCTTTCGTCTTGGCTGCCAGAGACAGCAGCCCGCCCCAGGCAGAGACGTCC
>VBLN01000114.1:0-6469 GCA_005878685.1 Deltaproteobacteria bacterium
TATCCACCGAGATGCCGCGCACTGTTTATGAGTTAATGGATTTATATCCCCAAGCAGGCACAGGCAGACCGTCAGTGCTTTACGTCCCGCTCAAGCGAGTCCCCTCAGAACGGGGCTAAGCAAGGAGGCAGAATGGCGACACTGGACAAAGGCGGTATTGTCACACTTGAGGAGCTGGTTGTGTCTCAAGCCTCGCCCCGGCGGGCGCGCTGGCAAAGCTGCTCATTGAGAAGGGTGTCATCACGGAGGTAGAGTTTATGCAGACGCTCTCTATTGCAAAAGGGTAGGAAAGGGACGAATGCATGAAGGACAAGGTTCGCGGCTACGACACCCCACAGCTCTACCGTGAGGACACACTTGACCGCATCAAGCGTCTTGAGCGTGAGGCCAACGACTCTGCCAGACGGATGAATGAATTATCCAGAAAGGAAACCTACCGGAGGATCCGGTTGAACTGCCTTATCCATTTCAGTCTTTTCGTTCTCGTGCTGATGGCATTTTCGGCCTCACCATCTTGGTCATCTCACAGCGTCGGAGAACCTGAACTTGAAGCGCATCCTAGCTGGAACAGATGTTGCGCCGACCAGGACTGCGTACCTCAACAGGTCAGAATCCTTGGAAACGAAAGGGCTGGAAAGATCTCAGTTAAGATTGAAGGAGTCCAGACCAAAGTTGACAAAGATAAGTTGCACGCGGTGCCTTCCCAGCGCACTTGGGTTTGTTACTTCAATCTAAACGGAAAGATTTCCAATGACAACGTACGCTGTATCTTATACCCAGAAAAGAGCAGTACGGTGAATGTTCCTACCCCCTTGACAAGCCTAGACAGTACGGCTTAGGGTCAGGTCATCGCTAAAGGAGGAACGACAATGAAGAAGTACGTTGTTTCTCTCCTTGCCTTTTTCATGTTTCTGCTGCTTCAGACTCCCCTCGCTGGAGCAGGTCATTCCGCCAGGGTTGGATTTACCTCTAGGAGCTTTGCAGTTAGAGCTGGCCCGCGCCACTTTGTTTCGCCCTCTGTCGTCATCATAAATCCAGCACCTGCCCGCTTTGTTCGTGTCACTCCCTTCACCCGCGAAGTTATCATCTTGCCGCATCATCGCTTTATTGGCAACACAGTAATCATTCGGGAGCCATTCTTCTGCTTTGGTCACCGGACCGGCTTTATCAACGAAGCCTCTTTCTTCGACCACATACACTCGTTTCATGGCGTTGCCTTTGAGGCGATTCCGAGCGTGGTAGTCCGTAGCGACCCGCAGGTCTTTTTCTTCGAAGATTAACGTAATCCGAGAGAAAGGCAGGAGTAGGCGCTCTGGCGGGCGGCAGCACGCGGACAACCTCCCCGATCCCGATGTTCTGGCGCAGGAAATCGTCGTCCTTCGACTCGTTAAGCCGCGCTCAGGACGACCCCGAGCCAGGGCAGAGCGATCCCCTGGAAGGCGTCGAGGGGTCGAGGATCTCGAAGCTGCCCTCGAACAGTTCCGCGAAATCGCCAGTGGCTTAGGCGCCAACGTGCTGACAGAGAAAATTCAAATAGGTAAGGGATCGTAAACTTTTGGGCGATTGTTTTGTCGGTTTGGCTCTATTGAATCTTAAGAGATAAAGGTAAGTATACTTAATATTAGGCGTCGCTTGCTTTAAGTGAGTGTTGGGTTTAGCAAACTAAGGAGGTCGGAGTATGTCACATACAACGCAGACCGAGGTGGGTTCGGTAGTTTCTCTGTGGCAGTATCCCGTGAAGTCGATGATGGGAGAGGAGCTGAACGCCACTGAGGTTACGGAACGTGGGCTGCTTGGGGATCGTGCGTATGCCCTCGTCGACAGCTCCGACGGGAAGGTGGCGACCGCCAAGAATCCGCGAAAATGGCCGCGTCTCTTCGATTTCCGCGCCACCTTCATCGAGCCGACGCGTGCGGCCGCGAAAGTCCCTCCGGTCCGAATCGCCCTCCCCGATGGCACCACTGTCACCAGTGACCAGGGTGATCTCAACCGGATCCTCTCGAAGGCACTCAGCCGTGAGGTGACGCTTCGCGCAGCCGAGCGCGAGGCGGTCAATGCCGAGGAGTACTGGCCGGACATGGAAGGCCTCGACCACCGGGACACGGTCACCGATTTCACGCTACCCGAGGGGACATTCTTCGACTGTGCCATGGTCCATCTCTTGACCACGGCCACGCTGGATCGCCTGCGTGAGCTGTATCCGCAAGGCCGCTTCGAGGTCCGGCGCTTTCGTCCAAACATCGTGGTGCAGTTGGCCTCAGGTGAGAAGGGCTTTGCGGAGAATGCCTGGGTCGGCCATACGCTCGCCATCGGGACGGCGGTGCGCCTGAACATCACCGGTCCTTGCGGGCGTTGCGTGATGACCACTCTCGCGCAGGGGGATCTTTCGAGGGATCCGGGAATCCTGCGCACGGCGGCGCAGCATAACCAAGTCAACGTCGGTGTGTATGCTGCCGTAGCGCGGGGCGGCACAATCCGCCGTGGTGATTCGGTCAGGATTGAGTAGCGTGAAGGTGCGCATGGGGTCTGGGATAGCAGCAATCTCCACGGACACAGGGCGCTATGAATATCCAGCCATACAATGCTACCACCTTCGGTATTCGTGACGTTGGAGTTGATCCCCGATAAGGGCGCCTGTTACTAGCCCAAGACCGCCGCCAATCGCCGCCCCCGCACCTGGATGATGAACGGAAGAACCAATGATGCCTCCGGCAGCAGCTCCTAGGCCGGTACCAACTAGAGCACCGGACTCTCGGGTTGTCAGAGGCCCGCCCGCGCAACCGATAAGGGTCACACTAAGAAGGATCCCTGCCATCAACATTTTAGTTTTCTCTTTCATCTCTTGTTCCTCCCGTCAAAGATTTTTTAATCAGCCAAACCTACTTGTGCCGGAATTGACGGTTGGGACCGCAGTCACGACAGACAAGACAACCCGATAAGGAGGCACTCGCTGAGGTAACCATGAGTATGGCCAGCATAGCGCCCAGCCAAATCCTTTTTGTCCTAATCGTTTTCATTTCAACGTCTCCTTTCTGCCCGATAAGAACGGTCTGTACGGACTTTTTAGTCACAGCAATATCCTTGCTCCAAGCGAGAGATCTCCTAATACACCTCGCTCTTGCCTCAGCCGTTCGATTTCCGACGTAATAATTTTGGATTTCATATTTATTCCTTCGGCCGGATTCTTTGTTAACGGCGTTTATTTCGCCAGCGAAAATTTCCCTTTGTTCTACGACTAGGATAAACGAAGGGACATGCCGGCTATGCGAGTTATTTTTTTAGAATTGATTTCGTCTGCTGTTTAAAGGACGCAAGGCGCATGCCAAGTGACCATCGAATTGATATAATGTATTGATTCCGAAAGAACTTTTGGGAAGGTGATTACTTTGGAACTCTTTCTTTACCTGCAGGAAATTTCCACACAGGGAAGGGGAATGAAAACAAGCACAAGGCCGAGATCTCTGGGTTTTTTAGATGAAGGGAATCCCATACGCTTCGATTTGAACCTTCCTGGCAAAATCTGTATTCCCGACCCGGACGTTCTCGCCCAGGAAATCGTCGTCCTTCGTCGAGGGGTCGAAGACCTCCAAGGCGCCCTCGAACAATTTCGCGAGATTGCTGCTGATCTCGACAGCCGCCATTTACCGTCAATTGCTCTGTAGTTTGTCCTGATTGCACTCAAGCGTTGTTGAATCCAATGCTGGGATGAAATACGATTTATTTTGAGACCGGGGAATACAAGTCATCCCAGGAAATCAGAATCGGCAGACTGCAATGATTGTCGACTACGTCCAGGCACGCGAAAGGATGGTGCAGGAACAGCTTGTAAGCAGGGGAATAAAAGACCCTCGGGTGCTTTGGGCGATGGCTAAGGTACCACGTCACCTATTCGTTGAAGGCGAATTGTGGAACCAGGCGTATGACGATCATCCGCTGCCCATCGGTGCGGGCCAGACAATTTCGCAGCCTTACATGGTGGCGCTCATGGTTGAGGCGCTGGGACTCAAAGGAACGGAGAGGGTGCTTGAAGTAGGAACTGGTTCAGGTTATGCGGTGGCGGTCCTGGCTGAGCTATGTGCGCAGGTCTTTTCTGTTGAGGGGGTAGAAGACCTTGCCCTGAAAGCCGGTACTACCTTAACCAGCCTGGGCTACCGGAACGTGGCTCTTCTCGTGGCTGACGGAACCCTTGGTTGGGAGGAGCATGCCCCTTATGACGCAGTTGTGATCTCTGCCGCTGCACCCTGCATTCCCCGCCCGCTTCTTGAACAAGTAAGGACGCCCGGCTACCTGGTACTCCCAATGGGTGAAAAAGAGCTTCAAACCCTGGTGCGTATTCGTAAAGATGGGGAAGGAATTCGAGAGGAATATTTGGGAGAGTGTCGGTTCGTAAAGCTAAGGGGAAGATACGGCTGGGAAGATTAGCTTAGTTGGTTGGTCCGAGAAGATTAAGGTAAGGTGTAAGAGTAAATTCTCGCTTTTTAAATTATGTCGGAGCTTCGTAAGAACATCATCTCGCGCCAGTGGGTGATCATTGCTACTGAACGAGCCCGTAGACCCCACCAGTTCACCCGGGAGAAGAAGGTTCGGAAGGAGTTGCCTCGGTACGTGCCCAATTGTCCGTTCTGTCCTGGCAACGAGGCGCAGACCCCGCCCGAGAGATTCCGATTGTCGGTTGCGGGAAACTGGCGTGTACGAGTGGTTCCGAATAAGTTCCCGGCCTTGACAGAAGAAGACAAGCTTGTGAGCACGAATATTGGCAACAAGCGAACAATCAGTGGGGTGGGCATCCACGAGATCATCATTGAAACGCCAGACCATAATGGCACGCTGGCACTGATGAACAATGCCGAGGTGGAGCGGGTTATCGAAGCCTACCTGTACCGATATCACTGCACACTGGCGGACTCGCGAGTCGAGTACGTGACGCTTTTCAAAAATCATGGCGCTGCGGCCGGCACTTCAATCGAGCACCCGCACTCGCAGATCATTGCCACCCCGATTATTCCTGGAGAAATTCGTGAGCGGCTGGAGAGCGCCCTGCAGTTTTACGACGAGAGGGGACAGTGCATTTTTTGTGTTACGCTGCGAGAAGAGCAAGAAGAACACACTCGCATCGTGGATGAAAACGAGCAATTTGTGGCTTTCATACCTTTTGCTGCTCTCTCCCCATTTCACCTCTGGATCTTTCCCAAGCGCCACTGTGCTGCGTTCGGCTCCATTAATGATGCGGAAAGGATCGCTTTGGCCTCCATCATGCGGCGCGTGCTGCGCAAGCTTTACGACGGCCTAGGAGACCCCGATTACAACTTTGTCATCCGAACTGGCCCTAAGGACCAGAGATTGCGCCACTATCACTGGTACGTGACCATAGTTCCCCGCGTAACCCAAACGGCAGGATTCGAGCTAGGTTCGGGAATGTCCATCAACATGGCTCTTCCGGAAGAGTCTGCCCAATTCCTTCGTGGCGTGGTCGTCAACTAAGCCTCTCATATAGGGTTTTGGAGTCACTCGATAGCCTAACGGAACCTAGCGATTCCCTTCCCTCTTTTCTTCGCCGTGTTCCGCGCAATCCGCTTATTTAATCGTCTGCCCTATTGCCTTTCCATGATGGCGCGTTAGACTTTTTACTATGAGAGTGGACATTCAACTAAAGCCGGAATGGTATGACTGCTTGTTGAGCCATGCTGCTGAAGAATCGAGTGCCTACGTTGTGCTGGAACAAGCCGCGCAGCATGGCGGCCATAGAGATGCGCCTGCCACCGAATTGGCCGTGACGTGCGACCATGATGACGCATTTGAGCTCCTCAAGCTTGCAAAGGGGCATTGCGAGCCGGCCGTGCACGAAATCAAGCTCGCAATTCTATCCGGCAAACTTTAACGGCCATTCGCTGTCTGCGCGCCGTAGGACGTGAAGATCTGAGGGCTTTGGATTCCACGACAGGGTCAACCGTAGAACTGATAACGCCATGAACAGGCCCTACACTGTTACCTTCCCTGGAACTAAAGGTCATAGGAGCGGTCAATTCGTGGTCATAGCGGAAGCGGGAGGGAAAAGAAGGGCTCACGCTGGCAGTTCCCTAGGCTCAGATCCCAAACTGGAAACGGTTATGAAAAGGCGGGTCCTTTTAGCGGAAGATAATTTGTTCCTTAGTGAAATAATGCAGAAGGAACTGGAGGCCCTTAACTACGACGTTAAAGTGGCAAAAAACGGGCTGGAGGCCGTAGAGATGGCAATTTCTGAAACTCCTGATGTTATCATCATGGATCTCATGATGCCTGGATTGGACGGATTTGAGGCGGCGTCCAAAATCCGGCGGAATCCAAAAACTCGAACCATTCCGATGCTCGCGACAACAGCCATAACGGTGACCGGAGCTCGGGAGAGATGTTTAGCAAGCGGCTTTGACGATTGTATCAGCAAGCCTTTTACGTTCTGGGAGTTAAGGGTCGCCGTTGAGGAGATTTTTAA
>VBLN01000114.1:6559-8861 GCA_005878685.1 Deltaproteobacteria bacterium
GCCATTTTTGATAGCAAGCCGCCAGCTAAAAACCAACAAGTGGTCTGTCACAAAGGTGACACAGCGATGGAGCTTCGAAACCATCCACTCATGTCCTACCGAGGGGTTCCCAACTGGCCTCCCACCTGGGTCTGGATAGGCGGAGGGGAGAACCAGCACCCTAAAGGCGAAATCGGCTGCCTGCAGCGAGTAAACCTGTCTACGGTCCCACCACGATGTTTTGTAGTCACTGAGTATGATGATGCTGAATACATCGGCTACCTTCTATTTGACGACCGCGTTTTTTGTCTCCAGATCTGTCATCTACTAGAAAACCATCGAGGCTATCCTCTTCAACGCATTGGTGAGCTAGAACTCTCTCACACCCACACCCTTTAGGGCTCGCCATCGACGCGACTACGCTACCTCGGCTCTTTTGGGAAGATCCTCTTCGCGAAGTCGTTCGCCTCAAACAGAGAGCGCTTGATGCGAAGAAGGGTATCTTCGCGATAGAGCTACGGAGCGTCGTAGCCGCGCGGACGGATCGGCATTGTGCAGGAAAGAGGCTCAGAATCGGTTTGAAGTATGATTCTATATGGTATTACTGAGATCTAGCCCGCCAATGTAGTGAATGTCGTAGCCAATGTTACGCTGTAACAGATCATAGACCTGTTGGCAGAAAGAACTGTCGTCAATTAGAAGAGAGCCCATATACCTGGCTTTCTCATATTCTATGATTAGGTAACATGCCGTAGGAGGCTTAATCCTAGTTAAGCTCGCAGCCGTTAGAATACCGACTTCGCCTTTCGGGTATTTATTTTCTTCACCGTCTATCCAATGCCAGACGGGAGGCCAACTACGAAGACCTCTATGGGACATGAGTGGATGATGTCGCAATTCCATAGCTGTTCAAACCAGCATTCTTGGGAATGCGATACGTCGGAATCACTCAGGCAAGATGACTGTCGCAAACCACATGCCATACGTTCAATTTAAGGGCCTTAGCTTTAGAGTGAAAAGCACTCGATAACTTTTGGAGGGTTTTTCCTACGACTGTCGGCGTCGGGAAGCCTGGTTATTTTTTAGCGGACGCGCATGGCACACCGCTTCATCTCTTGCCCCCGGCCACTTGCCCGCTCGTAGGCTGAATGAAAATCGGTTTTGCGTCTCGCGTCTTCGTTCGCAATCAGGATCATCGTCTTCTTCGTCGGGGAACAGCAGTTCAACCGGCTCTTCCGGTAGGTTTCCTTTAGGATGATCTAATCATCTTCTTGGCGCAGTTGTTTGCCTCTGCCTGAAAGCGTATCCCATCGCTATAGCTGCGGACTGTCGTAGCCGCTAACTTTGGCCACGAGCAAAGACGTACTTGCAACGGTAAGAAAATGTAAACGGATTGCCAACCTTAAAGTATCTGAATTGACAGAATAGGAACTCTTAGCCATAATAGGGGCCAAAAGAGAAAGGTGGTGCAGTCATGAAGAGGATTCTGCTCGCGAGTGTGGCGATGATGGTTCTGGCAGTTGCAGCACAGCCTGTAGTTGCTGCTGAGACGGGGGCTGTCCTATCTTCCGCCTATAATTTGACTGGCTTCTACGTGGGTATCGAGGGAGGTGGTGGCTGGGGCCGCTCTCGCCAAACAGACACGAATGGTACTACATCGGGTAGTTACTCAGTCAACGGCGGCCTTGCGGGTGGCACAGTCGGCTTCAACTGGCAGATCGGTCCTGCCGGGCTGCTCGGCGTGGAGAGTGATGTTTCGTGGACCAATATCGATGGCTCCACTAGATCTGCGGTCTGCTCGGGATCGTGCTTCACCAAGCTGCAGTGGCTTGGCACGGCTCGCCCGCGCCTCGGCGTCGCTATCCTGGGTCGGTTCGTGCCTTACCTGACTGGCGGTTTCGCTTTCGGCGATATCCGTGCCGGCCAAGCCACACCAAAATCCGGACGGGTTGGACGGTGGGCGGTGGCCTTGAGGCCATGATCAGCTCGAACTGGTCGATCAAGGGAGAATATCTCTTTGTCGATCTCGGTAACAGCGAGAACTACAAGGTGGCTATTCCAGTCAAAGTCGATTACCACACCAACATTTTGCGCCTTGGCGTGAACTATCGTTTCTAGTCAACTCGGGGCACGGTCCCGTGTAGCTAAGTTGCGCGGGAACCTCCTCAAGTGCGCAGCCCGATTTTCTCGCCTAGGAAATCGTAAAAATTTAAGAGCCGCTCTCGAACAATTCCCCGAAATCGCCGCTGATCTGGGCAACGAGCTGCCTACAGAAAAAGATCACTAGATGAGTGATGAAGTCTGACGTTGCTGTCGACAGCCG
>VBLN01000494.1:0-2851 GCA_005878685.1 Deltaproteobacteria bacterium
CAGTGTTTTAAGTTCGATACCTTCAAGCTCAATACAACCCTGGTCGGGATCATAGAGCCGTGCGAGCAATTTTACCAAAGTCGTTTTCCTTGCTCCATTCTCCCCAACGAGCGCGATGATTTCCCCTGGGCGGATGTGCAACGAGATTCCCCGTAGAGTAGGCTCTGTGGAACCGGGATAGGTGAACGAGACATTTTTGAACTCGATTTCTCCGCGACTCGAAGAGGGGATTACGGAAGAGCTGCTAACGATCTGGGGCCTTTGGCTCAAGAATTCGATAAGATTGGAAATATAGAGAGTCTGTTCCATAGTGCCGCTGAGCGATCGGATGACTCTCTCCAGGCTGAAGCGGAGGCGGGAAGTGGCCCCTCCAAATAAGGCGATATCGCCAACGGTCAAAACGCCTTTGAGCGCATTGAAAATGACCCGGACAAAGATCAAATAGAAGACCACCGTCGTCACCAGGGCGAACAGCGAACTTCCTCCGAGGCTGCGGAAATACATGGTTCTATCTCGATCGCGGAATTGCGTTATGAGCGAGCGGAACTTATCAAGAAGAAATGGGGACAATTCCAGGAGTCTAATCTCCATTACGGAACGCCGGCTGGTCAGAAGAGAAACAAAATAGCCAGTCCAGCGCCTCTGCGGTGTTCGGCGGTATTCTTCCTGATATTGCCGTCTAGAGAGACGCCAGTGGAAAAAGAGGTAGGGGAGGGCGAAAGGTGCAAGGATCCAGGGAATCAGAGGTTCGACCATGACTAAGATGATAACTAGCGAGAGCGTCTGCAGAAGGCTCGTCGCCAAAGCCTGCGATTCTTCCACGAACTTCATAAAATGGTCAGCAGGATTTTGCTGTGCGCGCTGTATGACATCCCGTTTGCTGGGGCTTTCAAAGAAAGCGACCTCCAGCTGCGCGGAGTGCTCCAGAATATCCGATGCGATCTTAAGGTTCACATCGTCATGGAGACGTTGGGTGCAGAATTTTTCAGCGAGGGGGCCAATGGCCTCTATGACGGTCACCCCAAACCCCAGGAGAAGCCATGGCAAAAGGGTGTATATGCTTTCGGCTCCCATACGTCCTTCATGGACGAACGCATTGATCAGGCCGCGGGCAAAAAGAGCTAGCCCGGCCGGAACCATGCCTCGCAAGAAAGTTGCGGCTGCCAATCCTGCGGTTAATGGGGCGTTGGTTGACCAGATAAGCTTGAGCGCCCACCGGCCGTTGGACAGGAGCTTTTTTACGTCGGTGCTAGAAGGAACGTGCAATGACATAGGTGAATAATTCCCGAAAATGAGCTCCTTGATGACCGGCTAATGATTGATGTGGAGCGGCAGGATCTTTCCTCGAGGACTGGCATAAGGAACCTCTCTCTTCACCTTGAAGGTCCCCGCATTTTCCCATACCCCAGTCATGAAAAGAGAGCAGTCCGAAGCCGAGCAAACAATCTCTTTTCTTCGAGCTTCCCCACCTGAGGATGAACTGTAAGGGTGAGCCGGGTCTGACCGCTTGTATCCTCTTCCTCAACAAGTTGATAGTCCCCCGGACCTCCTCCAAACTCCGAAGGAAAAATCTCCTCGAGGAGTTCATAGAGATCACCGTAATAGTAGTTCATGCCCTCACTGGTGAATTTCTCGAAGCTGCGGATGCGGTGAAGATGCAAAGAGAGGCCGACTCGTTGCAGGGAGCAGCCACAGTCTCTCTGTGTCAAATATCCGTAATCCCCGTTTTCGACGTTCAGGAGCAACCTGCGAATCGAGGGGTGAAGCGTCGTGCAGAGGAGGGGATACAGAGGGAAACCAGCGTTTTCTAAAGGACAGGGATTAGGCAGAAGGGCGACCAGGTGCTGGTTAACATGGGTTTCATCTGTGTAAACTGGGTTAGCGCAGCCGAACCCGATGTTCAGACTACCCCCATAGGCATAGCGCGGCGTCGCTGTGGCTCCTGCTTTTTCGATGACCTGCTGTTTCGATTCTGTAAAAGGCTCTCCACTAACAATGAATTTTGTCCCCTCAAGAGAAATGCCCGAATCGGAAGCAACGCGGGCGATTCTAGCCGCGTTGCTGGCCGCGCTAGTAATACAGCAGACTTTCTTCTGGCGCTGCTTACGCTCCACCCAATGTACGATTCGTTCGGTTTCGTTGGTTTCAATAAATTCTGGTTTGGGAAAGCCAGGACCGAAGTGTCTGGCCGCAAGCACCAGGAGCTGCGTGGTGAAATAATGATAGATGCCTTCGAGCTTACTGCTGATAGGGATCTTTC
Organism: Deltaproteobacteria bacterium; assembly: GCA_005878685.1. Lineage (GTDB taxonomy): Bacteria > Desulfobacterota > Binatia > UBA9968 > UBA9968 > DP-36. Next base: position 2,261 of record VBLN01000494.1, read on the forward strand.
GGGCAAACCAGCGCTCCGCTACGACGCCCATCCTGGCATAGATCATCAAGTTGTTGATGCCCGCAGGCCCGGGGAGGATGGCATCATACATCGCGTGAGCGTATGAGAACAGGTTGTGCGCCGCAAAAAAGAGGCAAGTTGCGGGTGTTCTTATCGCTAGCAGATCGAGAGAAACGAAGGAGCGAATGGGCTGATTGGTGGTTCCACTGCTCTGCGTCGGGTATTCTGCTGACGAGTCTGGATGCTCGAAATCGCCAGGGGCTACTCGGAATGACTGCTTGCCGCGAACAACTTCTTTCTTGCCTTTGAACTCCTCCGAAGTGAGGTAAACCCCTTCTCGGGCAAGCTGTCTTAAGGTTTCCTCCACGCCGTGTCGACGGACTTGTATCTGAAGATCCGAAAACTCACACCCTGCAAGTTTAAGCAGTTTGGTGTAGGGACTGCTTGGACGCTCATATATCCGGGTACGGGCCACATCCAGAAATCTCTCCTCCCGGTGATCAAGGGCCTTTTTAATTTCTTCTTCCGCTCGCTGCAAGGTGATTTGCTCGCTAAAGAATTCAGGCACGGCCTTGGCAAGGGTAAACATCC
>VBLN01000494.1:2866-4191 GCA_005878685.1 Deltaproteobacteria bacterium
TCAAAACTCATCATTTCAGGGTGTCCATACGCTCCACTGAAAACCTGACGCGTCGTGTAATCAAAGCTTGGCTCGGTCTAATGCGGTGCTGCGTCTTGGGCACGCCGGGTATGCCTGACGCCCTTCCCGAAGGCGAGTGACTTATACGCGCCGACGCCAAAGGTGCACTTGACCCAAAGGCGATACAGAACCCGCCAATAACCGCTGCCGACGCGCATTAACCGAAACGAAGACGCGCCCATATCAGGCGTGCGATTGATCCAGGAGATGGGAACTTCTTGGATGCTGTAGCCCATCAACAGAGGCTGTAAACCGATCTCGGCGTTGACGGCAAACCCCGGCTCCATGAGTTCGAGTTTCTCGACCACCTCTCGGCGCATCAGCTTCAGGTTATTGGTTAAATCGCGGAAGCGCCGAAGCAAAACCAAACGGGCCAGAAGATGGAAACCGCGGTTGGCGATGATCTTCTGAAACGGGTAATTCAGCAGCACACTGTGCCGAGAGAAACGGCTGCCAACAACGACGTCATACCCGTTTACGGCAGCGTCGAACAGGTCGCGGACCTCCGGCAGCAGGTGCTGAAAGTCGCAGTCCATCGATAATATATACCGCCCCGTGGCCACGCGGTACCCGTCGGCGATGGCGCGGCCGACACCATTGGGCGGTGAGCGGAACACCGGCTTGATCCGGGTGTCTGCTTCTGTCAACTTGCGGATTACTTCGGCTGTACTGTCCGTGCTGTTGTCATCGACGGGAATGATCTCGTGGATATACTCATCGAACAGGTCGCGCAGCCGCATAACCAGTGGTCCGATGTTCATCTTCTCGTTGTGACACGGAATCACGATGGAGACTGCCCGGCGAAGTTGCTGGTGAGCGAACAGCGAGGTCTTGGGACGCTCAACCAGGCGCGGTGGCTTTTGCGCGTGGAGGAGGATCGAGCCAGCCAGGGTGCGAACCACCGGTGCGTTCTCCAGCACGATAGACAGATTGCGAAGAAGCCAGGCGAGCCGTCGAGTGAGCGGCGCGTAAACGAAGTCGTTATAGACCGAGAAGACGCGGATGAAGCCGACCTCTGACATCAGCTCGTAGAGCTGTGGGCGACCTAGTAGAGATCGGGGATCGTGCCCCCCGAAAAATCCAGATAGGGAGCGGCGGAGCTTGAGCACAATGTTCCATGGGTTGCTCTCGTAGAAGAGGACTTCGCCGCCCGGATTCAAAAACTCGTAGACGTTTTGTAAGAGCGATGCGCAGTTGCGTCGGTCCAGGAGGTCTATAGCTACGACGAAATCGAAATGTCTGCCCTCCAACGGTCCAGGCAGCGA
>VBLN01000165.1 GCA_005878685.1 Deltaproteobacteria bacterium
CGTCCTACCGGTTATCGGACTGGCATTCGTCGGCCTGTCCAGCGGAACGCTCAAGTTGCTTGCAGGCCTATCAAAGGTTTTCACCGCTGTTATTCTGTTCGTTGTGACTTTCGGGGTCGCTTACTTTGGTTGGACCGTGAGCGCTCATTCAGAAGCTGCCTCTCGGCCTGTGGATGGTCTTGCCTCCGAGGGGAAAAAGAAAAAAGTTGGAGCCTCCTGGACAAGAGACAAGTCGCGGCAACATCCGAGGAGTTAAAAAGACGCTGGTCTCACTCTATCCAAAAATGGGAGTAAAGATCGGTGAGAGTAATTCTACGCGTCAAACGCTTAATAGACTTTATTGATCACCACATCGACTTTGCTCGACCCCACAGGGACGGGGTTGCCAGGATAGGAGCCTTCCAGTGTCCCAGGTCGCGGCGACCCCACCATCCCTTCGGGGTCGATTCGGACGCTCACGTACATATTCCCGGCAAACCTTGAGCCCACAAGAGTGATGTCTTCGGCGGTGAGCTTATACTGGTAAGGAAATGTAGCATCAGACAAGCGTTGGACGACTATCGCCGGCTTGTTCGGTTCTGGCGAAGTCGAAGCGATGATCATGAGCAGTGGCGCTTTGCCGATTTTGTCCTTTACGGTTGGGTCTAGAGTGATGGTCCCTGAGATCGAAGCCTCGCCAGTCGGAATCGGCGCTCCTCCGGGCTCCGCTGCTTTCTGCTCCTGCTTTTTATCACCTCCGCAGGCTCCCACTACTAACGTCGTGACGGCTACAATTGTCCAGAACCTCACGTATGGACGCGTCCGTGCTTCCACGTAAAATCTCCCATCAACCTTTAATCGCACCGGTCATCCCTGCCACATAGTGCTCGACAAAAAAGGAGTAGATCAGCGCCACTGGAACCGAGCCCAGTAAAGCGCCTGACATCAGCTCTCCCCAGTAAAAAACATCGCCCTTGATTAGCTCGCTGACGACTCCCACCGGCACCGTCTTGTTGGGGGCATCGTAGATGAATATCAGCGCGTAAAGGAACTCGTTTGCCGATAGCGTGAAGGCGAACATCCCGGCCGAGAGAAGCCCAGGCAATGCGAGGGGGAGTATGATCCGGACCATCGCCTGGATCCGGGTCGCGCCGTCGATCATCGCCGCCTCTTCAAGCTCCTTGGGAATAGTCCGGAAATAACCGGTCAAAAGCCAAGTGCAGAAGGGAATCAGGAAAGTCGGATACGCAACGATGAGCGCCCAAGGGGAATTGAGCAGGTTCTTATGGAGGAATGGCAGGTCGCCGATCACGTCAGAGAGCGGGATGAAAAGTAGCGTGGGCGGCACGAGATAGGTGACAAAGATGAGCACCCCGAACGTATCCGCGCCGCGGAACCTCAGGCGCGCGAGCGCATAGGCCGACGTGATTCCGGCAAAGAGCGAGATAAGAGTTGAGACGATCGCGACGAGAAGCGTATTCTCCAGCCAGCGGATGAAGAGCGTATCCCTAAGCAGTGTTCGCCAGTGATAAAGGCAATTTTCCGCCAGTGCCGATCCGTTGAAGTTGAGCGAGCGCGCCTGCTCCGCGATGGCTGCCACGCACGTCACCGGAACGTACGGATTGACATCGCGATTGTAAGTTTCGTGCGTCGATTTGATGGAAGTCACAAACATCCAGTAGAAAGGAAACAGCGCGAAGAGAACGAAGAAAAAGAGTGGTAGGTGATAGGCAACTAGCCGCTTCGCGAAGCTCTCGCCAACTTGGAGCTGTGTCATTTTTAAGCCTGTTCACGCCTGAGATAGATGAGCTGGTAAATGATCATCAAGGCGAGGATCGGGAACATGAAAAGGGAAACTGCCGCCCCGAGGCCCAACCGGGAACCAACCATCGCCACTTGGTATGCGTAAGTCGCAAAGAGATGGGTGCTGTTCGCCGGACCGCCGCGCGTGAGGACATAGACGATCTGGAAGTCTGCGAAGGTCACAATGATGGAAAAGACGAGGACCACCACGGTGATCGGCTTGATTCCCGGCAGCGTCACATACCAGAAGCGCTGCCAGCCGCTCGCGCCGTCGATCGCCGCCGCCTCGTAAAGGTCTGGATTGATCGTCTGGAGTCCGGCGAGAAAAGAGATCGCGTAAAAAGGCGTACCGCGCCAAATGTTGACAAAGGTTACCGAGGCCAAGGCCAGGGTTGGATCACCGAGCCAGAGCGGCCCCTTCACGTAACCCCAACCCATCCAACTGTAAAAACGCCTGATCGTCCAATTGATCACGCTGAAATCCGGATCGAAAATCCACAGGAAGGCGATCGTGCTCAGCACCGTCGGGACGATCCACGGCAGGAGCACGGCTGCCCGGACCGTCCGCTGAAACCGGACCATCCGGTTGAGCAGAACCGCGAGCCAGATGCCGAGAATCCATTTGATCACCGTCGCAATTCCTGTGTAGACGAAGCTGTTCCAGGCCGTGGTCCAAAAGACACCATCGTTCATCACAAGATCCACGTAGTTTTGCAAGCCCGTAAATTTCACTTGAGACCAAGGCATGCCGATCTGCTTGTTGGTTAAGCTCATCCAAACGCCCCAGGCGAATGGATAGGCGACAAACAAGAAAATAACAAAAGCCGCCGGGAGCATGAGCAGATAACCGAGCACGCTAGGCCGTTCCAATAGAGCCAGAGCGGCGTTGTACCTGGTCTTGGTCCAGGCGACGGTTATCTGACCAGCGCGCGATTCTTTACTCATGCCGATCTACGCTACGATCTCAATCGGTCATCCACCATAGATGGATTTGAGCTGTCCCTCGGCCCACTTCAGCGACTCTTCCGGGACCATCTTCCCCGTTGCGACGTTGGCCAACATGTCGATGAGGACGTAATTCTGCACCACTCGCGCGGCATTGGCGTCTGCGCTTCCCTTCCAGCCGACATGCCGTCCCTCAAGAATATGATCCCGGAAGGGCTTGAGAGCTGGAAACATATCCCACATGGCGTCCTTCAGGTAAGCCTTCAGCGCCGCAGCGTGATAGGCCTGCGCGCGACGGAGATATTTCGTCAATTGGTCTTTATCCATCAGCCAACGGAGGAACTCCTTGGCTGTCTCCACGTTCTTCGAGTATTTAGGAATCGCGAGCTGTTGGCTGTAATGGTAGTGGAAGACGCCCGCTGGGCCCGCAGGGTTCGGAACATGCAGGATATCGTTCACGAGCGGCGCGCCTTTTTCGTCGAGGATGACCTGATTCGAAGCCGTGAGATAGATACTGGGCGCATTGTTGGTCGCGGTAATCGCGCCTGATAGGAAGGCGCGGTTGTTGCTCGAGTCGTCCCACCCCGCGCCCGACGGGTCCATGGCATCGTCCCACAGAGCTTTAAAAAACTTCAACGCCTCGAGGGCCTGCTTACCGGCTATAATAACGCGGCCCTTCTCGTCCCGTTCGGCGACGCCAAAGCTCCAGAGATAAGGATAGGTGAAGTCAACCGCATCGCCGAAGGTGTGGCCAACTGTCTGGCCGATCGGATGGCCCTTGGCCTTCCACTTTTTCCCCTCCCGTCGCAGTTCCTCCCATGTCTTAGGCCAATTCGTCGTGCCTGCGGCCTTCATATACGAGGCGCGGACGACGTAAATATTCGGCACGACCGTGTGCGGGATGGCATTGAATCTGCCGTCGAGCATTGCGTGGGTCTTGGCGTAGTCGATATACCCGCCGTACTTGGACTCGAGCGCCGTGCAGATATCCGTGACATCGACCAGAGCATCTGCGTATTGGTTCTGCCAATTGTGAAAGAACTGGATGATATCGGGCCCTTGTCTGCTCTCGATGGCCGCGGCGGATCTGGCAGGGAGATCATTGGCATTGATCTGTTCGATCTTGACGTTGACTTTGCTCTGTTTGCCCCACTCCTCCCCTTGCCGCAGGATCTCGACATCCGCAGGTGGAGAGAAATTCTTCCAGAGCAGAAAATGGAGCGACCTCTCCTGCGCGAAAGCTGGTGCCCGGCGCGAGGCTAAGATGCCCTCAATGCCGGCCCCGGCGGCGGCCATTCCAGTGGCGATTCCGGCCATTCTAACGAAATCACGACGTGTGATTCCTCGCTTTGTTGAAGTTTTAGCCATGACGCTCCTCCCTTCGGTCTTAGCGGCCTTTTACGTCTCTCTCTACTCAGACACAATTACACCAGACGGAATTTCCGAGCAGACTCTATATATATAGGCCAACGAATGTCAATGTGACGGACGGCTCTCTGGAACGACGCGTCCGAAGCCAAAACAAGATTAAATGATCGACTCCTCTGTCTGCGGGTCGAAGAAGTGGATCCGCTCAGGAACAAAGACAAGCCGGATCTTTTCGTGATGTCTGACCCGGCACGAAGAGCCCACTCGGGCCACCAATAACTGCTGGCCTACGCGCACGTCCAAAAGAATTTCTGAGCCAAGCGGCTCCACCACCTCGACTACGGTTTCAAAGAATACCTTACCGGTGTTCCCCACGGTTGCCTCATGAAGGTCTTCGGGACGGATACCAAGAGTGACCTTCTGCGCCTTGTATGATGCCAGGCGGCGAGATTGTTCAGCAGGAATGGGCACGCGAATCCCGGCAGTCTCGGCGTAGAGCTCCCCGTCAACCTCGGCTATGGAGGCATCGATAAAATTCATCGCGGGCGAGCCAAGGAAGCCCGCTACGAATTTGTTCCGAGGACGCGAGTAGACCTCTAGGGGTTCGCCGATCTGCTGGATGCTGCCATCTTTCATCACCACGACGCGGTCTCCCAGCGTCATCGCCTCCACCTGGTCATGGGTTACATAAACCACCGTGGACTGGAGGCTATCGTGCAATCGCTTGAGCTCCACCCGCATCTGAACCCTCAGCTTGGCATCGAGGTTAGATAGGG
>VBLN01000166.1 GCA_005878685.1 Deltaproteobacteria bacterium
GGAGGGAGATGCGTGACTGAACGGTCGCCGATGAAGATCTCTCCCGAAGTGATCTCCTCGAGCCCGGCAATCATTCGAAGCGTTGTCGTTTTTCCACATCCGGATGGACCGACCAGGACCATGAACTCTCTGTCCTGAACCATCAGCGATGCTTCTTTTACCACGTGAACACCGCTGAAAGCCTTGCTGAGCTTTTCCAATACAACCCGTGCCATCGGACTCGCGCCTCCTGATCCTTTACGCGAGGCACTCATCCTAGCACTGCGACTCTTCGCCGGTCAATTGCGGCATTTGATTCGGCAGCGGATAGGGGTGGGTTGACACGATGTTTCGCGATTGGATAGGCTCTTAATACAGGTGAAACTCGAGCGCCAAAAGCCTCTCTTCCAAGAGCTCCGCGAGATCGTGGGGGAGAATTACGTCCTCATCGAGAAGGAAGATGTCATCGTCTACGAGCAGGACGGTTCTATCTTCCAGGTTATGCCGGAGATCGTCGTGCTGCCGGCAAATGTCGAACAGGTGTCCGCGGTGATCAAAGCAGCGAAACGAGCCAACGTGCCCATCGTTCCGCGCGGCTCGGGGACAGGGCTCGCCGGCGGTGCAGTGCCCGCGGAAGGCGGCATAGTCCTGTCGTTGGCGCGCCTGGATCGCATCCTGAAAATCGATTTGCAAAATCGCATCGCCATCGTCGAGCCGGGCGTAATCAATCAGGATGTAACGAAAGCTGTCGCCGAAGATGGCTTTTTCTACGCGCCCGACCC